>CAXGOD010000408.1:0-2968 GCA_964011245.1 uncultured Bacteriovoracaceae bacterium
CGCGAAGAGCTTCCATGAACTCATTTGATTGAAGTTTTCTAAACTCAGGTTCATTCACCATGAGGCATAACTGCATCGATTTGCCCTAGGTGAGAAAAGTATCTACCTGAACTTTCATTTCTATACTTGGGAGTGTGGGCACCATAAAAAGGATAGTCTCCAACGCTTTGAGCTCCGAAGTCGCCAAGAGCAATAATCTTCTCTTTATAAACTTTGTTTTCTCTAAGTTTACTTTTTGGAAGTTTGCGAGCTAGATCTTCTGGAGAAATTCCATAAAACTCAACAATTTGTCTTTTTTCGTTAATCATTCTAAATTTAATTCCCGCGCTTTCAGAAAGTGCTACTGCCTGTGCCTTTGTCGTACAACTAGCAATTAATCCTGCCTGATCTTGTGTTTTAGGGGCAGACATCATTTCCGTGATACCCTTGCCACAACTCACAAAGTTAAATAAAAAAACTACTACAATTGCCATCCTGGCCATTTTAGAAATCCATTTCATAAAGTCCTCTCTTACTTTACAGGTGCCAAATCCGTCGGCTCCTATCTGAGTAAGTTGCAATGATCATACCAAAATGAAACAGCGCAATATCAGCAGGATGCAGTTATTTATCGCATAATGGGGTCAAAAAGTGGTGGAAAGAAGCAACCGACTAGAGAACTCGGTGACAAAATGCTCGCTATGGCCGTGATATTAGTAATTTATAGGCCCGTGCCTAGATTGACTGTTGTTATTATTGTATAGTTATGCCATGGAAAAAATCCAAATACGTAAGGCCAGTGTACATAATTTAAAGTCTGTTGATATCGATATTCCGAGGAATACGCTAACAGTAATTACAGGACCATCAGGCTCTGGGAAGTCTTCTTTGGCCTTTGATACTTTATATGCTGAAGGTCAGCGTCGTTATATTGAATCTTTATCTTCTTATGCTCGTCAATTCTTAGGTCAGATGGAACCACCTGATGTTGAAAGCATAACAGGATTATCACCAGCAATTGCCATAGATCAAAAGAGCACTTCAAAAAATCCTCGTTCAACAGTTGGAACGATAACAGAAATATATGATTACCTAAGGGTTCTCTATGCCAGAGTAGGGACAGCCCATTGTCCAAAATCAGGAGAAGTTTTAGAGGCTCAGTCTGCTGAACAAATTGTAAAACGATTATTAAAGAAAAAAGAAAAGACGAAACTTCATATTATGGCCCCGGTTATTTCAAACCAAAAGGGTGAGCATAAGGAACTACTAAATAAATTCTTATCTATGGGATTTGCTAGGGTTAGGTTAAATGGTGAGATTGAAGCATTAGATGATCAATTCTCAATTCCAAAGAATAAAAAAAATACTGTAGAAGTTGTTGTCGATAGATTAGTTGTTAAAGCTGGTATTAAAGGACGATTGACTGACTCCATAGAGCAAGCTTTAAAAATCGGTGAAGGGAATATATTTGTTCTTGTAAATGATGATGAAGAGTTTTACTCAGAACATTTATATAGTCATGAGTCTGGTATAAGTTATCCTGAGTTAGAACCAAGACTCTTCTCATTTAATTCTCCTATTGGAGCCTGTCCAACTTGTAATGGTTTAGGACAAACAAAACTGTTTGATAGATCGAAATACATTATAGATGAGGGGCTTTCACTTTCAGAAGGAGCTATAGGCCCATTAGGTAAAAGAGGTGGGTTTTACTACTCAATGGTTAAGTCCATATTAGATACTGAAAAAGTAAAAGAAACAACACCTATTAATCAGTGGCCAGCGAAAGTCAAAGAAACAATTTTTGAAGGCTCTAGTAAGGAATATACTTTCAAGTTTGAGTCAGAAAGGTCTCAGTACAAATTTAAAAAAGTATTTCAAGGCCTAGACATATGGCTTGATACAAAATACAAAGAGAGTACCTCTGAGAAAGTGAGAGGGGATCTCGAAAAATTTATGGTGATAGAAGTTTGCCCATCTTGTGACGGTAAGCGACTAAATGAATACGCAAGAAGTGTCATGGTGAATAAGAAATCGATCATGGAGCTTGCTCAACTTTCTATAGATGATGCTTATGCTTTTTTCCAAAAGCTTAAGTTCACTGGAAATAAGGCAATCATTGCAGAAAAATTATTAAAAGAAATTAATGGGCGCTTAAAGTTTTTATTAGATGTAGGCCTTAGTTATCTTTCTCTAAATAGGTCGGCGGCGACTTTATCTGGAGGAGAGAGTCAACGTATTCGACTTGCAACCCAAATTGGTTCCGCTTTATCTGGAGTTCTCTATGTTTTAGATGAGCCAAGTATTGGTCTTCATCAAAGAGATAACGATAAGCTTATTGGGACTTTAAAACATCTAAAGTCTTTAGGAAATACAGTTGTGGTTGTTGAACATGACGAAGATACTATGCTGGCCTCTGACTATATAGTTGATATTGGACCTGCTGCTGGAATTCATGGGGGCGAAATTGTCGCATCTGGAACTCCTGTTCAAATAAAGAAGGCCAAGACTGTAACAGGTGACTTCCTGTCTGGAAGAAAAAGCATTCCTCTTCCTGAAAAGAGAAGAGACCTTACTGACTTTATAAAACTAAAAGGTATAACAAAAAATAACCTAGAGAATTTAAGTGTAGATATTCCTATAGGCGGTTTAATCTGTATTACAGGAGTAAGTGGATCTGGAAAGTCTACGTTGGTGCATCAAGCTTTAGTTCCTGGCGTAAAAAACTATTTAAAGAAAAACACATCAGCAAAAGTAAATTATCAGTCAATCTCTGGTGTTAATAAGCTAGATCAAGTTATTGAAATTGACCAAACACCTATAGGTAAAACTCCAAAAAGTAACCCAGCGACTTATACAAAGTTATTTGATTTAATTCGAGGGATTTATGCCCAAACAAATGAATCTAAAATTCGTGGATATAAACAAGGTCGTTTTAGCTTTAATGTTAAGGGGGGACGCTGTGAAGCCTGTGAAGGAAATGGGCGTATTA
>CAXGOD010000409.1:0-2959 GCA_964011245.1 uncultured Bacteriovoracaceae bacterium
CCACTTGTTCCTTTTTCCCGTTGTCCTTTGATCATGGCCATGGGTGCAGTTTATGAAAAACCAGTTGTTAATAACGGCGAAATCATCATTCAAAAGACTATAGATTGTGGATGGACTCTAGACCACAGGATAATAGATGGTGTTGTAGGTGCTAAAATGGCGATGTATTTTAAGGAATTAATGGAAAACCCTGAGCTTCTAGACTAATAGGCTAGAAATTAAACAGCAACGTAGCACCAAATGATTGTTCAGATGTGGTTTCAATATCTTCACCTTTAAACCAAATAGAGTAAAAAGATAGGCCAGTATGCTTGCTAAACCAAATACTAAGACCGTAGTTAACTTGAAGGTAAGTAATATTATAATCATTCACTACAATGGTTCCTAGCGAGTCGCCTAAAGTAACATCTGTTTCATCAGTCTCTACGTTGTTTATTCTTGGGTTTATAAATAATTCGAAGTTTTTATTAAAGGCCAATGATCCTATAACACCACCAGTGTAATAAGTTGTTGTATCTGTTCCACCATATCCCATTTCCATTGCTAACGATGGTCCTGTTTCTTGGTTTAAGAACGAATATTTGAAAAAGATACCTGAGGTACTAGAAACACCAAACTCCATTATATAACCTACATCTAAGTCTTTGCTCAACCCACCACCAAGTTTAATAAAGTAGTTAGAGTTTGAATTCCCAAATTCTGCTTGCATATTACCAGGCCCATATGATTTCCCTGATGTATTAGCTGAAAAAGGTGCTAATGAGCACGATGATAACGAAAATAAAATAATTAATAGTACTATATGTTTAAACAACTTTTCCTCCAGCTATACTTTTAGTTTAGCAATTTTCTATTTTAATTTAAAGTGTCCCCAAATCGGATAATGATCACTGGCCGTTTTAAAGGCTTTATAGCTTTTATGAATAAAAACATAACACGTTTTAGTACCATTTTTATAAGACTCAAGAATATAATCTTTTGGGGGTTGTGTTATTGAGCTTGTATTACATCCAAGTTCTTTGCGATCAAAGCTAGGGTGAATGATCTTACCGTTGATCATTTCAATATTTGGTGAATAAGCAATATAATCTAACATTAGGCGAAAAGGCTTTTTCATATATCCACCACCTTCATTGGTAAAACTTAACTCTTTGATGTCACTAAGCCATAATTGTGATTTATGAAATAATCTTCTAAGAACTGTGCTGCCTGGATTTTCTGTATTGTTATATTCAGTATTCCAGTCCCCAGTAGCTACATAATAAGCGTTTTTGTCCAAAGGTTTTATCCTTTCAAGATTTACAGTAAAGTCAGTTGATCCAGTTAAATACCACTCTAAAAACTTCAACTGATCACTATTTCTAATATAGTTAACACTAAACTTATTACCAAAATGAAAAGAAGGAACTGTATGCAATAGAATTAAGTGAAGCTCTTTACCATCAACATCAAGAGTAACATCTGTAAAATTCTTATCAAATAGTTGCATATCATTTGGAAGTGCTTGGCCTGCGACAGTTTTAAATTTTGTTAAATCAATATTTGGGTTGAAGTCTTTCCATTTAAGATCATTTATTACAACTTCCTTAATCTTCTTATATTTAAACAATGCACCTGATGAATATTGACCAGGTACAGTTCCAAAATTTACTTGGTCTGCATGAGATCTGGCCTCAGTTGAATGTGGCTTAAGATAATAGGTACCATCACTTTTAGTTTGAGCCTTTAAACCAGTATTTGCGATATTAAAACTTTCACTAATAAATGTGTTTAATCCTAGACTTTTCTTTAGCTTTTGAAGGTTTTGACCTTTTGTAACAAAGTCAGTATTCGGAACTTTTGGTAAGTCGTATTGGACTTCATTTAAAGAGATAATATCGAATTCATGCTCATTTAATATCTTTTTAACTTCTAATAGTTGTTTGTCTCTTAAACCAAGATTGATCTTTAAACTATCTAACTCTTTAATATTATAATGAAATATCTTAACTTCATGAGTGTTCGCCATACATGAGAGTGTAGTGAATAATGTTAAAAAAACCATTAATTTCTGCATAAATACCTCTTAGGAGAGTGTTTACCTAATATCATGTTAAATGTTAAGAGTTTATAACTACGTATATTACAGCACGTTAACTTATGTAACAATTTCATAGTAATCAATAAGTATTTCTAAGCAATAACGCTTTGTGTTATCAAGGTAGAGCTATTTTCTATAACCCCTAGGAGAATCTATGAGCTTAACCAAAAAAGCTTTGACTCTGACATTATTGTCTTCAATTCTGTGCCAAACTAGTTTTGGTGAAGAAACAGTTAAACCTGAAAACTTTAAACCACCAAAAAATGACTATGGTAAACATATTTATCCATTTGCTCCATACTCAACAGATAAAGTCTTAAGTAGAGTAAGAATTCTTTCTGAAGATACTTCATATATAAAGAACTTTAACACTATAATTGAGAAAAGATTAAGTGCAAGAAAGACAACAACTGCATTAAATAAAGGTCAACAAGCTTGGATGAGTACATATTGGCCTCTTAATAAAGGTTTAATAGCTAATCCATATAAGCCTAAAGCAGGAATTAATATTGTTAATGAATATCTTCTTTGGACACCTAGTTATAAAAAATTAAAAAAGCGTATGCAAAAAGTTTTAACTAAGTGGAGAGAACTAGATCAAGAAGAACTAGATAAAATGGCCCCTTCAGAGAAATATGACATTCTTCTTGGTGATGAAAGTTTTACTATGACTAAGAAAGTCGTGAAGTATATGTATGACTGGGGTTCTAAAAAAGAGAATGCATTCTTAACAAAGATTGACATGGTTGGTGAAAACACAATAAATATCGCAAATAACTATGTAACAAATAGATGGCTAAATGGTGATGAACAACCATTTGCTGATCAACTAGAAGCACTTCCACTATGCATTATTACCAAGTCTATTTGATTGACGAC
>CAXGOD010000410.1:0-2928 GCA_964011245.1 uncultured Bacteriovoracaceae bacterium
AGATTCAATTACAGGTAGAACTCTTGGAAGAATACAAGGGTCATGTCTTCCTTCTTTTGCCTTATCTCCAATAGTAGAGGGAGCTTTAAAAATAGCAGTGAAGTAGATATCTTCTCCATTTGAAATACCACCTTCAATTCCAGCGAAATTAGATGAGTCAGTTGAAATTTCAGATCCTAATTTATGACAAAAGTCTGAACCAAGCCCAAAAGTTATTCCCATGCAACTTCCAATACTCATAATGGCCTTTGAAAGATCGGCCTTTAATTTATCAAATACTGGCTCACCAAGCCCTCGGGCAGCACCTTTAATGGTACATTTAACACTACCACCACATGATTCACCATTTGCCTTACATTCAAGAAGAAACTTTTCTAACTCTGAGTCCATTGAACTATCAGCAAGTCCTAGAGAACTCTTCTCAGGAGAGTTCTCTAGAAAAACATGATGAGCGATTTGAGTAATATGAGTTGATATATTTACTTTAGGTAGAACTAGAGAAGCAAAGTATCCAGCTATAACACGAGATACCGTTTCTCTACCACTTGATCTACCACCACCTCTGTGGTCACGAACTCCATACTTATAAAGTGTCGTTTGATCAGCGTGTCCTGGACGATACTGACCTTTTAGATCATCATAGTCACTACTTTGTTGATTTGTATTTTTTACGATAACAGATATTGGTGTTCCAAGGGTAACGTCTTCAAAGACTCCTGAAAGGATTTGAATCTTATCAGCTTCAGATCTAGCTGTTGAAACCTTTAATCTTCCAGGCCTTCTTCTATCAACAAATTTTTGAAGCTCTTCTATACTGATTTCAATATTTGATGGCATCCCATCAATTACTACACCCATGGAATCTCCATGAGACTCACCGAATGTTGTTATACTAAAAAGTTTTCCAAATTGATTTCCTCTCACGCAAAGCCTCCTTCAATATTAGTTTTTTCTCTGTTTTTAAAAGCACCACCAGCAATAATTAAGCAGGCCAGCCAGATTATTGCAAAAGAGATTCCTCTTCCCATATCTAGGGCTTCCTTAAAGATGAAAGCTCCGATAATAAACTGAAGAGAAGGTGCTATATATTGAATAAATCCTACTGTTGATATTGGAAGTCGTTTTACACAAGCAGAAAATAAGATCATTGGGATTACTGTGGCCACACCTGAAAAAAGAATAAGCATATGATCAACACTGGATGCTTTTAAGTAATTTCCTTGTCCTATTGCTTCTAGTCTAAAAAGGGTTACAAAGCCTGGAATAAAAAGAACAAAAGTTTCAAACGTAACACTTCCGACTGAATCAATTGAAATATACTTTCTCATAAGTCCATAGAGAGCAAATGTCACACCTATTACAACTGAGATCCAAGGAAACCCTTGGAAGCTAAAGGAGTGGATTCCTATTGCAAAGATACTTAGCACTAAGGCCACTATTTTTGCACCTGTTATCTTTTCATTAAGGATAAAGACACCAAGGAGGACACTAAGTATGGGAGAGATAAAATATCCAAAACTTGTTTGAAGAACTTGTTTTTGTTCTATGGCATAAACAAAGAGAAACCAATTTGTTGCAATGAAAACAGTTGAGAGTAAGAGCTTTAAAAAGTTTCCTTCAAAGATTATTGCCCTTGCAGTTTCTAGAAAACGAATTTGAAAAACTAAAAAGAAAAAGAGAGTTAAAAAAGACCAAATAATTCTATAGGCGGTGATTTCAACAGCAGTGAAATGTCCGATTGCTCTAAAGTATAATGGGAAGAGCCCCCAAAGTGTAAAAGCAATCACTCCAAAAATAAAACCTTTTTGTGACTCATTCATTAAATTTCATCCAGACAATATACTTTTGAGTAATCTATAGAAAATTGTATCTTTTCATCAAGCTTAAGTCCAAGATGGCCATCAGCATAAAGCCAAACGTGATATTCGTTACTTACCACTTCAACTAAACTCTGCTGTCCCTGGAAGAGTATCTTTTGGATCTTTCCACTAAAGTCACCAAATTCATCTAATGAGAGTTGTTCTGGACGAATGATTAAGAGAACATCTTGATGGTCTTTACCAGTAAATATCTCAGGTCTAGGAATCACGACCTCTCTATTAAGAACTTTTACTACTAGGTCGGTTTTTGAAACAGAAATAAGTTTTCCGGCCATGGCATTATTGTAACCAAAGAATTCAGCAGTAAATAGATTACTTGGCTTTTGATAAATATTTCTTGGTGTAGAGTCTTGTTGAATGACTCCATAGTTTAATAAAATAATTCTGTCTGAGAAAGAAAGGGCCTCTTTCATTTCATGGGTTACCCAGAGGCATGCGATCTTTTTATCCTTAAAAAGACTAAAGAGTTCATGCATTAGTTCAGATCGAAGACTTTCATCTAAATGACCAAAAGGTTCATCCAAGATGATTAGGTTTGGATTTTGAATTAAAGCACTGGCAATAATGACTCTTTGTCGCTGTCCACCTGAAATAGATTTTATTTGGTTATGTATCTCACTACTAATATTCAATAGTAGAAGGTTTGTACGAATTAGGTTTTCTTTTTTCTCATCATCCATTCCTGAGAGCTGAGAGATTAAGTAATTAAAAACAGTTTCTTCTTCAGAAAGTTGCGTGTTCTGCTGAACATAAGCTGTCTGAGTATTTTCGTAAAATCTAATTTCACCTTCTTGAGGATGAATAATATCAGCTATCATTTTTGCCGTGGTTGTTTTGCCACTTCCACTAGGGCCTATAAGACAAATGCACTCTGATTTATGAATGGAAAAATTCAGATCTGTGATCCCATCAGTTTTTCTTTGATCATAACGATAGCTAACATTCTTAAGCTTTACTATTTCTTTCATCTTTTCTTTCCAGCATGAGGTTATATATATGTTTTAACATAGGTATCATTATTATTGTAACTAGAATTGAAGATAGGGTC
>CAXGOD010000411.1:0-2885 GCA_964011245.1 uncultured Bacteriovoracaceae bacterium
CCTCTTCGATTTAGAAGAGGTATTACTTTTTGTATACCTTCTGGACAACTAGCAGCAGGTATACAAAAAGTAATACCTCTTCTAAATCGAAGTGTTGCAACCTCTGGAAGTTACCGAAATTACTTAAAGTATGGAGATAAGGTCTTTGGCCATACAATTAATCCAAAAACTGGAATGCCCGTTGAGCATAAGTTAGTTTCAGTAACAGTTATTGATTCAAGTTGTATTAAAGCTGATGCTTACGCGACCTCTCTAATGGTGATGGGTCCAGAAAAAGGTCTCAAATTTGCCGAGAAAAAGGGACTTTTAGCTTATTTTCTGATAAAAATGACTATCGGATTTGATGAAGTAAGTACCAAAGCATTCACAACTTACATGAGTGCATTTGAGAGGTAGCAATGAATATTATCTTTATAACATTATTAGTATTTGTAGTGGCTTTTGCTGGAATGGCAGTTGGAGTAATTCTTAGTAATAAAAGAATCAAAGGCTCTTGTGGCGGAATTGCAAATATCATGGGTAAAAGTGGCTGTGATGCTTGTGATTTAAAAGATAAGTGTAAATCTAGCGGTAAAGAAATATGCGAAGAGGGTGATGACGTTGCCTGTGACACCGCTCAAACTTGTTAACTATATTTTAAACGTTCCCATTTCATAAGTATTCTATAGCAATTTATCCGAGTCTATCCAACAGCCAAGAACGGTTAATCCATTATTTTTCTCAACTTGTTTTTTTGTACAATCAGCTCTTTTTCCTGTTTGACCTTCACATAAACATGAATAGTATCCATCTGCCCAGAAGTCTTTACTTTTTTGAGATAAACAATTCGCTGCTCGCTTTTGAAGATAACTCTTTGATCATTTTTCATTCAATTATTTTAAGAGAGCTCCCTATAGGTTACAATTAAGGAAACTTATATAGAAAAATTACAATTAAATTAATCGGAAAAAAATGGAACCATTTAAGAACATATTTAATGAAGACGCTGTAAAAAAAATATCAAAGGAAATTAAACAAGTTTATAAACCATTTAATACATTAGGCTTTGAAAAAGAAGTTTTAAAAACTCTTAATGATCTAGAACTTAAAGATAGAGTCAGGCTTATAAGCTCTACTTTAAAAGATCACCTAACCAATGATTATAAAAAAAACATAAAAATACTTACTTCAATACTGTCCGATGAAAACCTTCATGAAAGAAAAGAGTGGGATGGTAAAAATGAAAAAGGGATAAGTGGATTTATTACTTGGCCACTAACTCAATATATTGAAGACAACGGATTAGAAGATCTTAAAACCTCAATGGATGGTCTGTATCAGATGACAAAAAGATTCACTGCTGAATTTGCAATTCGCCCCTTTTTAGAAAAATATGGAGAGGAAGTTTACACCAAATATTTGAACTTATGGGTTAAAGATAAGTCACGTCATGTGAGGCGTTTAGTGAGTGAGGGGACACGTCCAAATCTACCATGGGGATCAAAAGTTTCATGGATTTCAGAAAATCCCAAATTTAATATTTATCTATTAGAAAAACTTAAAAATGATACAGAGGAGTATGTAAGAAGAAGTGTCGCAAATCATTTAAATGATATTTCTAGAATCGATAAAAAACTATTGTTGGGAACAATCAGTAAATGGGATTTAGAATGCCCTGAAACGAAGTGGATTATTCGTCACGCTACAAGATCTCTTTTAAAGGCTGGTGAGCCTCGCGCTCTTAGGCTTAATGGATATGATACTAATCCGAAAGTAAAGCTTTCTAAGTTTAAACTAGGACCTAAAAAAATTAAAGAAGGGGAGAGCTTTAAATTTAAGTTTGAAATAGAAAACACTTCAAATAAGGGATTAAGTCTTTTAATGGACTATATAATTCATTACCCAAAAAAGAACGGGAAGTTGTCTCCAAAAGCTTTTAGACTTAAGTCTTTAAAGCTAAAAAAGGGAGAGAGGATAACAATAGAAAAAGAAGTTGTGTTTAAGAAAGTCACAACAAGAGTCCATTATACAGGTCACCATATCTTTGAATTAAAGATATGTGACCAAATATTCGTAAATGATAAGTTTAAATTAATTGATTAGATACTTAGAGATAATGATCCAAATATAGCAGACTTATCTATAGAGGCTTCTTCTAATGAGAAATTTACTCCGCCCTCAAGATTAACACCTTTTCTTACTGAGTACGCAGCACCTAGGTTACCTACATTATCCATATTGTTACCCCATTCATTAAAGGTACCAACTTGTTTTCCAACCTGGTCGTAATCAAAATCAATACTCGACTTAAGAGTGACCTTGTGAGCAATAGCGTAGTTTAAATATGCACCAATATTTGCTTTAACACCTCGTTGTTTATTCTCTTGAATATATCTCCCGCTATACTCTGTAGATGTATTATCAAGGTTTTGAATACTGTAAGTGTAATTTACAGTTTCTCTTTCGTAATAAGGTTTATTAAAATATCCTTTTTCGATAGAAGCTGTTAGTCCATGGTAAAGGCCCGGCACTTTTGAATAAATCGATAATGTTGGCTGTATACCAACTGCATACTTCATTTCATTATCTTTAGATGTATCAGTAGTAGGTAGTTGATAGAAAAAAGATGAACTTAAGCTTGCTTTTGAGCCGCTAACTATGTTTGGAACCCATAAAGCAACTCTGTGATCATTATATGATCTACCATTGCTTCTAGTTAGTGTATCTCCTGAGTCACCTTTGAATTTAATATTATTGTTTAGATTGTCTTGGTATGTAACACCGTAGCTTAATTTCATATTAAGTGGCAGTTTATAGCTTAGTTTAAAAGACTGATAGAGTTGAGTAGACCCTGTTGCATCTCGTCTAGAGCCGTCAGCAGCTTTTCCACCATCAAAACGGTTATA
>CAXGOD010000412.1:0-2883 GCA_964011245.1 uncultured Bacteriovoracaceae bacterium
TCTCCTGAGTTACATGGAAACATGTCTGGAGTGCTAAAGAATCAAATTGATTGGTGGAACTTCCAAATTCTTTCTGCCCTAGTTGATGTTGTTCAGTACTGTAAAATAGAGGCAATCACACAAAGTGCAACTCAGCTTCTAACAAGTACTACTCAAACTATTCATAAAACTTTTATCCAAGCTTCAGAAAATGAAGATGGAAAATCAAAAATTATATCTTCAACAACAAGAGCGGAGCACGTCCCTCTTTTTGAAGACTATGTCATGTTTGCTGAAAGTCAGTTACGTTTTTATGAAATTTCAGGGCAAGAATCTTTTAAAGAAACTGGACTTAAAACATTAGAGTTTATTTATACAGAGTTTTTTGAAGAAAATATGTTCTATACCAGATCTATTAAACATCACGACTCTCAACTTTATGAAAATATTCATGTTCCTATTTTTGATCAATCATACAAAGCACCAATTGCTACTTTATTTGGTCTTGTAAGAAAATGGCAAACATCAAGTAATCTTATGGAGCTTCTAGAGAAGTCAACTATTCCTATGGAAACACTGACTCACTTAAGTCTTCAAAACCCTCTTATGTTTGGGGAGTCTCTTAGATCACTTGTTTATCCTGATGAGGCCTATAGAAAAATTGAAATTCCTCAAAACTGGTTAAAAGAAAATAAGTTTGGAAAATACTATCCACACTTTTCAGCCCGTTTTGCCATTAACTTTCACGAAAAAGAAAACTGGCAAATTTGTACATATAAAGAGTGTGAATTAGCTGGAGATTCTTTGGAAGAATTCGATAAAATCTTTTCTCCTCCGCAGGAAGAGGCATAGATGCAAGGAGAGGAACTATTAGATGGGATTAATGTCTTAGACTTAACTCAAAGACTACCGGGTCCTCTCTCAACTAGCATTCTTTTTGACTTAGGCGCTAATGTAACTAAAGTTGAACCTCCTGGAAAAGAGGATGCATTCATTCTTTTTGCTAAAGAGGATCCTCTTTTTAAGTTTTGGTACGACTCTTTAAATTCTAAAAAAGATATTATTAAAACCAACCACAGCTATAGTGAGCTAAGTAATATCTTAAAGAAAACGGACATCGTTGTTATAAGTTGTGGCTCTAATATCAAAGAAGAGATTATTGAAAATGAATCTGGGTCACTAGCAATTATCGAAGTCTGTGGAAGTTCAAAAAATATTTCTATGCATGACATAAATGTATTGGCACAGTCTCCTTCTTTTGAACTTTATACTCATAATCAAACAGCAGATATTATTAATCCACCTCACCTCACCTTCCAATCGCTGGAATTGGCTTTGGACAGCAATTAGCAACTACCGCCTTAGCTGCTTTGTATAAGTCACAAAAAACAAAATCTATTATTCATACACAGGTTTTCATTGATGATACTATCCATAAAATCTACGATCAGTTTTGGAAAGAAGACCTTGAATCTAAACTAGGGTCTAAGTTTCTGCATAACGGAAAGTTCCCTTGTTATAATCTATATCGCTGTAAAGATGGCCATTATATTGCTTTAGCCGCTGTCGAAGAGAAATTTTGGCTTAAATTCACTGAAATTTCCAAATTGCCTTTGAAAATTGAAGATAGATTTGATACCTCAGATAAAACATTTAATTTAATAAGTAATAAATTTAACAATCTAACACTTAGCGAAATAAAAGAAATATTTGGCGATCAAGATATTTGCCTAACAACTATTAATTAATTCACTAAGTTATTTAAAGGAAATTTTATGAGCGAACAAGTTATTGGTTTTCACTACACACTAAAAGATGCTGATGGAAATCTAATTGATACTTCTGATCAACAACCACCACTACTATTTTTAGTTGGTAGCGGACATATAATTCCAGGACTTGAAGCTGTTTTAGTTACAATGAATGTTGGAGATAAGAAGAATGTTGTTGTACCAGCTGCTGACGCTTACGGAGAAATCGTTGCTGAATTACAATTGACTGTTAATAAAGATCAATTCCCAGAGGATGCAACCTTAACTGTTGGTGATCAATTCCAAGTAACAAACGAAGAGCATGCTCCAGTTTTTACAATTATGGAAATTGAAGCTGATGAAGTTCATATTGATGGAAACCATCCAATGGCCGGTAGAGAGTTACACTTTGATGTAGAGATCACTGAAAAAAGAGCTGCAACTGAAGAAGAGCTTGCTCATGGTCATGCTCACGGAGAAGGTGGACACCAGCACTAATTTAAAATTAAGAGTTTAAAGATAATGACCCGTTTGATTCTGTAATAAGATTGAACGGGTCTTTTTTTATGAGTAGTGACCCATCAAGATCATAGTAGTCAGCAAGACTGGCCAAATTCATCGCAGAGCTTATCCCAAGACTTGTCTCAATCATACATCCCAGCATCGTTTTTAATCCACGCTCTTTTGCGCCTGTAAGTAGATCAATCGCTTTAGAGTATCCTCCGGCCTTCATAAGCTTTACATTTATACTGTGAAACTGCTTAGCAATTAAATCAAAGTCTACAACTTGCTCTATGGACTCATCCCCCATGATCTCAAAATGACTCACAGGTTTTAAGGCGATATATTCTTCAACCATATTAGCGGCAAAAGGTTGCTCGATAAACTGAACATTAATGTATTTAATTTCTTCTTCAAATTTTTTGTAACTATCAAGATCTGTCCAAGCTTCATTTCCGTCAATTCTTAATGGCACACTCGTAAGTCTTGCAATAGATTTTACAAAGCTTACAGCATTATCTTTATTTACTTTTATTTTAATATATTTAAAACGCTGGATTTGTTCTATATAAGATTTGAGTTTCTGCTCTTCCATAATTGGAATTGAATAAGATGTATCAATTGCTTCCGGGTCTTCAAGACCTAAGTACCC
>CAXGOD010000413.1:0-2870 GCA_964011245.1 uncultured Bacteriovoracaceae bacterium
GATCCTTTTTAGTAAACCAGTTATCGACGATATTTGTTGAATATCTTTGTTTAGTAAAAACATATCTTGTCTCTTCTGAAACTTTGTCGGCTAAGGCCATTAAGATTGCCTTTCTATAGGTCGCCATAAAGACACTCATTCCTAGTGACTCTGTGTCAGACTTCATATCCCACTTCTCTAAAAGATCAAGGGCCTTTAACTGCGTTTCATTCCAAGAACTAACTAGTCGAAGCTCATCTAGAATATGAGGAACAACTAATTCACCTCTTTTAAGATGATTATCTTTTTGTATGTTTTGTAAAGAGTCTTGGGTATGAGTTTTAAGCATACCTATTCTTTCTCTAATTCTTTCAAACCTGTAATTTGGAGCAGCTTCTACATGAAAGATTGGCCAGTTCTTTTCTGGGTTTTGAACAAGGTTATTCCCGTTAGCTAAAAAACCTGATTTCGGATTAAAGCCTGCAGGCATTTGTTCTGGCTTAGTCCATCCAGACCATTCATACTTTTTTAACCAACCAGGAACTGGAAATGTTCCTCTATGATTAAGTCGAACAGGGACACTTCCGGTAGCAAAGAAAGCAATGTTTCCATCTTTGTCAGCTGCTGTAATATTCTGAATAGGATTAGGGATTTTCATTAAGTGATCACGTAACTCATAAACAGTTTTAGCTTTGTTTGCTCTATAAAGATGTCCAAAGCTTTCTTGCACTTTAGGAATCTTGAAACGAACAGAGACTATCGGAGAGTTTTTAGGAAGAAAGTTTGGATACATATCATTAAAAACATGTCCGTTACAAGTTCTTCTTAAACGATATTTTTTATCTTCTTCGTTTTTAACTTTAATATTAATTTCTTTATCTTCAAGTTTACATTCTTGAGATTCATTTAAGACAAGGCCAGGATTATTCGGATCTTCTTTTTCGATAACAAGGTCTACTACATCTGCTACAGCAGCAGTCGCTCCCCATGTTACATGTCCATTATACCCGTTAATTAAAAAGGGAAGACCTGGCATTGTTGTTCCAATTATATTAAGTCCTGGCATTTTTATATGTTGTAAAAAAAGCATACTTGGAAGAGCGTGTGTTAAATGCATATCATTTGATAAAATAGGCATTCCTGATTTTGTTAGATCTCCACTTACGACCCAAGCGTTAGAAGCACTTGGTTTTAATTCAAGCATATCTCCTAGAGAAGTATTAATTCCTCTATTATGCTGAACAATCTTCATAGGTTTTTTTAGAAGATAATTGAGCTCATCAACAATTCCTGGAGGAAGTTTCTTTTTTGATGTTACGCGATCTAATGTTCCACGGTTATAAAGTGGGTCTTGTGGGTAAGTTTCTAGGGCAATATCTTTACCAAGACTTAAAGCAAGTGCTAGCTTTACAGCTTCTTGCTCCCAGTTATGTGTTATTGACCATGCTTGTAATATTGATACTAAAAGTGTGTCTTCATGGTTCCAAGGTTCGGGCTTTATACCAAGAATTTTATGTTCGATGCTAGGGTATTGCTTCATACCTTGGTTAATACCATCAGAGAATGCCGTTATGATCTTTCTGTCTACTTCAGGTAATGTTTCTAAATCAACTTTAACTCTATCAATAAACCCCCAACCACGCATGGCCAAATCAAATTCTACAGTTGAACTTGATAATGCCTTTTGGCTTCCAACAAGCTCACTTAAGCGACCTGAAGCAAAGCGCCTTAGAACATCAAGTTGAAAAAAACGATAACGAGCATGAGTGAAACCTATAGCACGGACAAGATCCTCTAAGTTTTGAGCTTCTATATGAGGAACACCAAAATTATCAAAGTAGACTTGTACTTCATTTTTTAAATTTTTTAATTGTACTTTTTCTTTGGCCACTTTCGGATAACTTGGAAAAATTCTATAAGAAATAATTGTTCCAAGTGGTGTAGCAAAGAGAACAAAAGCTAATCCTGCGACAACGGCAATACTGGTGATCTTCTTCCATAAACTCATATTGATAACTCCCTTTAAAATAGAATAAATAGTTTCTCTTGGGCCCTAATATTTGTAAATAAGCATTATGCTCGTATTCATTTATGGGCCTTTTACAAGGTAAGGTATTAAAAGTATTGATGACGGTATGCGTAATCGTTTTAACTCTAAAATTACTTCAATTATTTACTCATTTTTTGATGGGCCTTTGTCTAGTATATATAGGTTATATCTTAATTTATATTGTTGTATCTTTTGCTTGCCAACTAATTTTATGGTACTAAGACTCACCGCAAATATGGAGAAAATATGATTGAACAATCTTTTGGTGAATTGACCTCGTTAAAAAGCAAAGTGGTAGAAGATATCCTATCTTGTGACCTTAAGGACGACTCAGGACTTAATGACTTCCAGAAATTACCTACTGAAGATTTAATTGCAATTCCAAGGGTAGGTATTAATAATTTTAAATTACCTGTAGAACTATTAAATAAATTTGGTGAGACAAGATCTCATGACTGTACAGCAAGTATGTATGTAAATCTTAATGAAAACAAAAACGGCGTTAGTATGAGTCGCTTATGTACAATTTTACAAAGTACAGCTGGCGAAGAAACTATGGGACCAAATTTTTTCAAAGGAATCCTTAGTCGCTATAGAGATGAACTAAGAGATGAAACTGATAAAGATTTAATTGAAGAAGCCTTTTTAAGACTTAAGTTTAATTTTCCAATCAGACAAAAATCATTAAAAAGTGATAACTGGGGATGGCAATACTATCCTGTAGAAATTGAAGCAAAAGAAACTCAAGATAATGGTTTTGAATACTTCATCTCAATTGAATATATGTACTCCTCAACTTGTCCTTGTTCATTATCAATGGCCAAACAATATGAAAGAGAGT
>CAXGOD010000414.1:0-2863 GCA_964011245.1 uncultured Bacteriovoracaceae bacterium
TTACCATTATCATCAATTGCAGATACTCTGATAGTAGCTATTTTCTTTCTAACATCGGGAACAGTAGCAGTGTACATACCTTTACTGTCTGGTCCAGAAAGCCTACAATTTGTTCCAGTAACCTTAACGCTTTCAGATTTGTAACCAGAAGCGGATACGTACATTTTGTTTTGCCACCCTCCACCGTAAAGTACTAATAAATCGGCATTTTCGATAGCTGCACTTGGTGAGCCAACAGAATATTTAAACTGCCATGGTTTCCATTTCTTTACCCCTTTTTCTTTTACCGCAATAAGTCCTGATAAAGTGTGATCACCAATGCTTCCAGAAATGTTAACTTGTTGTCCAGCTTTACCTTGAAATTTTTTCATTTTTGATTTGTCTTGTTCACCATCGGTAAGTAAGTACTGTGAGGAATCATCTTCCCAATAGTGTAACTCCATTGCTTCAGAAGAATCATAAGCCGCAATCATTACTTTTAAACCAAGTGAATCACCTTGGTTGATATAACTAGTAGAAGCAAAAGCCAATGGATCAATTTTATTAAAGTTAAATGACTGTACCTTAACCCTAGAATCAATTAACTGAGAAGCTAAAGTCTGAACAGAAAGCACATCTGATCTTAAAGATGTCATAACAGCAGATGCGGCTACAATAGGAGCGTGATCAAATTGACCAAAAATCCATGGATAATCTTCCCCATGGTTTTTAACAAATTTTTGAATAGTCATTCTAACCCAGATATTTTTACACGCTTCTTGATCTAATGGGTCAACTTTTTTATCTTTTACCATTTGAGCTACCGTTGAATCCACTTTATTAGCAAAGTTAATTGCATCTTGTTCTGAAATTAAATAATCAGGATCTTCAATTGCTGTAGTGTCAAAATTATACATTATCTTTTCTCCAGTTGATTTGTTTGTCCCTTCGTGGTTAGCAATTAAAGAAATTAAATCGTTTCTATAATGGTGTAAGTTATCCATTAAGTGCTGTCCTTCAGGAGCAATAGTTTCGAAACTTTCACCAGCTAAAAGCCTTGTAGGTGTATCATAATCATCTTTTTTTGAATAATTCGAAAGATCTTTAATATGAATATACCCTTCTTCATCAATATGAAAAACATTGTTGTGATATGGATCATCATGGCCATCATCTCCTGCTGCATGTTCATCTGCAGCAACAACACCAATAGCATTTACCTTTTCAACAAGCTTCACTAACCTACCCTTAGCCTCTTCATTATCACTAACGATAGCTTCTTCAAGGTCTTCAAATTCTTCAAATAGAGTTCCAGCATCAACAGCAGAAATAAGTAAAAATAAGTTTCTTTTAACCAAATCATTAGCCATCTTACGAGTAAGATTAATTACCTCATCATTAGTCTCTTTGTGTTTTTTAACTCTATCTGTCTCTTCTTTTGGAGCACCAGTTGCTTCAAGTGTTGCTAGTTTAGATTCTAGTCTTCCAGAAAGCTCAGTGTTGAAAGATTCAACTTGGGCTATACTATTTTCTAGCTTGTTATTTAAAGTAACAAAGGCATTGATAATTTCCTTAGATACATTCATAGCCAAAAGGGCCATAAGTACTAAGTACATTAATCCTACCATTTTTTGTCTTGGGGTTTCCTTACCGCCTCCCATATCTTGTATTTATTTAATTATTAGCTTAGTTATTACTTGTTAAAACTCATAGCTGACAACATATTTCCATATACTGTATTGAGAGATTCAAGATTGTTGGTTAACTCAGACATTGTTTCTTTGTACTTTCTAGTATCTTCAATTGAAGAATGTAAATTCCCCATTAATTCATTTATTCCTGAGAACATTTCCTCGTTGGCCTTTAAATTATCTGATACACCTTTAATTTGCATTTCGTAAACATTATTTAATGCAGAAAGGTTATTTGAGACTTTATCAAGTTGTTCGCCATAGTTAGAATCAGTACCACCTGATGCAGCAGTAATTTCTTCAACAGAAACAGCTGCTTTTTCGTAGGCAGATCCTAATTTATCTGCTTGTTCAGAAATTGAAGAACTCGCTTTTTCATAAACACCTCCCATTTCTCCGACTTTTTCTGAAGCACCCTTCAAATTTTCGACATATTCATTGGTGGCATCTGAAGCGGACGATATATCTCCTAATTTACCAGCATTTTCGCTTAAACTTCTCATTCCTGAACCAAGACTTTCAATTAATTCAGGTTCAATTTTAGCCTTAGCAAGCATATTATCTAATTGTTCGACAACAGTTTCATCTGTAGCAACACTAGTTTCACCATCAACTTCTGGAAGAGCATGAACATCATCATCTCCATGACCTAAAGCTAATTCAGGATAGGCTAAAGTCCAATCAATTTCTTCATGTAGCGGTTCATGAGCAGACAATACGAAAATAACAGCTTCAATTCCTAGACCCCCAATTAACATAATTGTAGCACCAGGCCAGTGCTGAATTTTGAACATGGCACCAACAATTACAATAGCACCTCCATATCCATAAACAAATTTCATTATAGTTTTGAATTTCTTACTTTCAAAAAAACTGTCTCCGCTCATAATTTTTAATTTTAAAGTTTTAGTTTATAATAATGTTTCTAAAATAGAATATTAATTTAAATTTTAAGAAAATATTAAATTATATTTAAAAATCTCCTTGTTTATTTGGACCACCTCTTCCAAGGTAGTTCATAACACTTCTAAACCCAATATATGATTTAGCAGTATCTTGATACTCATAAGTTCTAGTACCATTTTGAAGGTAATATCCAATATCTTTCCAAGAACCTCCTCTAATCACTTTTCTTTTCATCGATGGGGGATCATGGTCAAGTGCATTGTAGATATATTCGGTATTCATATCAT
>CAXGOD010000415.1:0-2848 GCA_964011245.1 uncultured Bacteriovoracaceae bacterium
ACGTCAACCCCTGTTGCTACTTCTTTAAGTGAGTTTATAAAATATTTCATTTTCCATTGACCATTTGTAAGTGGAGCAAAACATTCTATTTGTTCACTTTTATGTAAAAGTCCGAAAGCGTTAAATGGAAAGTCTTTGTGCGAAACAAGTTCTAATTGTAAGTGGGTTGATAAAACATAGGGAAAAGTAGGTGGTATTTCATCATGCTCCCAGTTTATAATTTTTTTAAATTCACTTAGAGTTTTAAGAGAATAGCTAAGCTTTTTCTCAATTGTAACTTGAGCTGTTTCGTCAAGATTGGAGTATTTTGTTTTATTACGATTTACTGTGAGAGTTTTTAAAATACTTGTTAGTATAGATAATTTTGGATATTCCATGTCACCACTTTTTAAGTTAAAATTTAGTTAATATAAAAGCTTCTTAAATTAATTATATGATAATTTATATATATAAGAATTACGATTAAAATAGGATTTTGACATGAGCAATGATTTATTACCACTTGAACAGTTTTATAAGTTAGAAACAGAGGCAAAAGACAGGGTCTACATGCATCAACCAATAGACGGTAAATGGTTGACTTATACTTGGGGCCAAGTCGGGCAAGAAGCCAGAAAACTTGCATCAGCTATAAATAAGCTAAATTTACCTGCCAATAGTAAAATTGCCTTAATATCTAAGAATTGTGCACATTGGCTAATTACAGACCTTGCTATTTGGATGGCCGGGCATATTTCAATTCCGCTATATCCCACATTAAATGGTGATACTATTCAAGAAATTATTGAGCATAGTGAATCGAAGCTACTCTTTGTTGGAAAATTAGATGAATGGGACCTTCAAAAAGACTATGTAAAAAAAGATATTCCATTAATTAATTTTCCATATTGGGATAATGATGGTTGTGAGTCATGGGATAGTTTTTTAGGTGATGCAACTCCTATGCAAGAGAATCGAAAAATCAAAAGTTCTGACATTGCTACTTATATATATACCTCAGGAACTACAGGTAAGTGTAAGGGGGTTGTACATACATTTGAGAGTATGGCATTCCCTGTAATAGAAGCAAAAAAAATGATGAAGATTAATGAAAATGATCGTTTTTTATCTTACTTACCTCTTTCCCATGTTGCTGAGAGATTGCTAGTTGAGCTAGGAGGTCTATATTCAGGAGGACAAATCTATTTTGCCGAATCACTAACAACTTTTCCACAAAATTTACAATATTGTAGCCCTACCATCTTTCTAGGTGTTCCAAGAATATGGTCTAAATTCCAAATGGGAATTTTAACTAAAATGCCACAAAGTAAATTAGATTTCCTTTTCAAGATTCCAATCCTTTCAAGTTTTATTAAAGGTAAAATTAGAAAGAAACTTGGATTAAATGATACACGTATGGCCATCACTGGTGCAGCTCCAATATCTAAGGAATTATTGATATGGTGGGATAAGTTGGGAGTATCGATTCAAGAAGTGTATGGGATGACTGAGAATTTTGCTTACGCCACTATTAACTATCCTGGAAAAGTTAAATTTGGAACTATTGGTCAGGCATGGCCAAGATGTGAGGTTCGAACCTCTGAGTCAGGAGAGATAGAAACGAAATCTCCTGCAAATATGGTTGAATATTATAAAGAGCCAGAGAAAACTGCAGATTGCTTAACTGCAGACAATTGGATTAAAACTGGTGATTTGGGTGAGTTTGATAAAGATGGTTATTTATCAATCACTGGTAGAGTAAAAGATCTTTTTAAGACGGCCAAAGGGAAATATATAGCTCCTGCTCATATTGAAGGTTTTTTTGAAATGAATGAGAACATCGAGCTTGTTTGTGTTATAGGCTCTGGTTTGCCTGCACCATTAGCATTGGTTACTTTATCTGAAAATGCTCAGAATATTGATAAGAATGAATTAGCTTCAGAGTTAAGTAAGTTTAAAGAATATGTTAACTCTAAAATTGAAAAATTTGAGAATATTAAGAAGATAGTTGTTGTAAATGATGAGTGGAGTGTACACTCAAATATTTTGACACCAACATTAAAAATCAAAAGAAATATTGTTGAAACAAAGTATCGGCCATTTGAAGATAAATGGATTAATGAAAGTAGTGATATTTTATTTCACTAGTTCTTGCGTGAGTATGGCCTGTATATCTTTTTCGTGTTCGCGGGCCATCTCAAGACATTTTGAAAATGCAGCTTTGTTTTTTTCTGGAAACCAATAATTCTTACTATCTACACATCCACGAAGATAACTGCTTCTTGCTAGATCAAGTACCGTTTGATTCGAGATGTTCTTTTCTTTAACTTCATCTACAAAGCTCCTTTTACTAGTTGGTAATTGTGAGCAAGATGAAGCGATAAGTACCAAACAAAGAAATTTCATGAAGCTTCAGGTGTTTTCTTTTTATATCCTGTAATTACAAGATAACTGATCTGTATTGCAAAGAATGACCCAAGAAAAATGGCACCACCCTCACTAAATCCATAGGAATGTAGACCCGTTGCTAAAATATAGTTAACACCAAACCAAGCCATCATAACTGTCATAAAGCCTGCTGCACTTAGGACTATAAATCGGTGAGTTGTGATCCAGCTTGTGTTTTTACCATGTAATACCGCCATATAAAAAAGGAGTACAATAAGTGACCATGTTTCTTTTGGATCCCATCCCCAGAATCTTCCCCAAGAATAATCTGCCCAGACACCACCTAAAATAATACCAGCTGCCAGTAAGACGATCCCTACTTTTATAGAAGTGTAAATCAGGTCTTCATAATATCTATAATCTTTATTAGAGATGCCCTTAACCATTTGTTTACCTAGTGTGATGTTTGCAAGTAGCCAGC
>CAXGOD010000416.1:0-2841 GCA_964011245.1 uncultured Bacteriovoracaceae bacterium
CGAGTGGCCTTCATAGATAAGCTCTGATTCAGCATTATATACTCTCGGAGGAGATAAGCTTTTAAGCTTTTCAATATACTTACTCTCTAGCTGGCTAATAACAAACGGATTCTTCATAAGATCATATTACATGAACTTAAAAACAAAAATATAATCTAAATCAGGAAATTAAATCTTTTTAATAAGCTATATTAGCGAAGTCTAGTAAACCTTCTTCATTAATAATAAAGATTGTTTTACCATCTTGCTCAATAAAGCCTTCTTGCTTTAATTCTGACATAAAGCGAATAAGAGTCTCTGAGGCAGTACCTATAATTGATGCCATTTCTTCACGAGTTAATTTGATGTTTAATCGAATTCTACCGTCGGCATCTGTAACTCCATGAGATTCTTTTAGTAGAAGTAGTAGTTCTGCTAGCCTTTCGCGAACATTTTTTTGATAAAAAGAAGAAATTCTATGCTCAGCAGCTCCAAGATCACGACCTAATTTTCCTATAATATTGCATGCAACACTTGGTTCTTTTTGGACGAGCTTTAAGATATATTTCTTATCAATAAAACATACATTAGCGTCTTCTATGGCCGTTGCTGTTGCGTTATAGTATTGATCTGTGAAGATACTTCTGTGACCTATAACATCGCCTTCAGTGGCAATTCTAACAATTGATTCTTTTCCGTCTTCACCAACTTGAGTAACCTTAATATTACCCTTACTGACACAGTACATTCCATAGGGAGGATTACCTTGAACAAAAAGTGTTTGACCTTTTTTGTAACCATTAACAACTTTGTGTTCACTTACATCTTGAATGGCAGCATCTTCTAACTCACAAAAAATACCTTTGCCTTGAGAAGGACAATCATCGCACTTGAAAGGTAAATCAGACTTTTTATTCATAAAATTTCCCATAAATGGTAATAATCTATATGTATAGAAAATGATATATATCACAGTTTGTTTATCACTTTTAAGCTAAATTAACAAAACAATTAAAACTTAACGCGTAGAGTTTCTATGGATTTATATAAAAAATATGATGTTTCTGGGCCACGTTATACTAGCTTTCCTCCTGTTCCATTTTGGAGCAAGATTCCAACTCAAAACCAATGGTTTTCTCATATAAATGAAACCTATTCTTGCGAGGATGGAGTAGATATCTATCTACATATTCCTTATTGTGAGAAGCTTTGTTGGTATTGTGGATGCCATAGAACAATCTCTAAGGATAAGTCTAAAGGGGATACCTATGCTAATTACCTTGCAAAAGAGTGGAAAATTTATTTAGAAAACCTTAACGAATTGGATCTGAAAGTTCATTCAATGCATTTTGGTGGAGGAACACCAACTTTTCTGGAGCCAGAAGTTTTAGATGAATTATTAAGGGAGTTTTCATCGTATTTTAAAGATAATTTTATTGGAGCTATGGAATTAGATCCAAGGACTTGCAAGCCTGAACATTTAGATGTGCTTGAAAAGCATAAATTCAAAAGAATCTCAATGGGGATTCAAGATTTTGATGAGGGTGTTCAAAAGGCCATAAACAGAGAACAATCTTTTAAAATGGTAACAGATTTAGTTGAAAGAGTTCGAAATCATTCATTTAACTCAATTAACTTTGATCTTATTTATGGACTGCCAAAACAAACTAAGGCAACGATTACAGATACAATTAAAAAGGTTAATACTTTAAGTCCTGATCTAATTGCTTTTTATAGTTACGCCCACCTTCCCGATAGACTGAAAAACCAAAGATTAATTTCAGAGGATGAGCTTCCTACAGGGGAAGAAAAAAGGGCTTTATACGAATTAGGTCGAGAGTTACTTTTAGAAAATGATTATATTGAAATTGGCCTAGATCACTTTGCTAGAAAAGATAGCTATTTAGGGAAGGCCTTTTTAGAAAAACGAATGCAAAGAAGTTTTATGGGGTATACGGATGGAAAGACTCCGATTCTTCTAGCTTTAGGTGTTTCAGCGATCTCTAATACGACAGAAAGTTTTATTCAAAATGAAAAAGAAGTTAAGGACTATTTTAAGGACTTAGATGAAGGAAGACTTCCTATTATAAAGGGCCATGTATTGTCAGCGGATGATAAATTTACTAGGGACCTTATTAATGAACTTATGTGTGTCGGTGAAATTGATATACAAGAAATTGAAAAGAATAAATATCATGAGATCGTTGTTTCAGAGTTAAAAGAGATGCAAAAAGATGGTCTTATCAGTATTGAAAACAATATACTGAAGATTACTGAAGAAGGACATCCGTTTTTAAGAAACGTTGCCATGCGTTTTGACTTTTATTTAAGAGATCAACGAGAAAAAGTAAGATTTAGTAGAACTATTTAGCATTGAACTGTATAATTTATCTATGGACCTGACGATAAAGTATATTGGAAACGACGATAAATATTGGAGTAAGCTAAAGCAAAAGTTTACTTCAAACTATAAGCATTTTAATCTTCATTTTCTAATTGAGCACGTTGATAAGAACTTCAAAGCACGTAGTTGTTTCGTTAAAACTTACAATCAAAATCCAAATATTGTATACGTCGATTTTTCAATTCAAGATAAAGAATGCCTATATTTTTGTAAATTATTTAATAGAAACAATACGACAAGACTTTCTTCTTTAGTTGCTTTACATAATTATTCTCGTGGATGGACAGATGTAAAGAGATCTTTATTAGCAGGAGTAAGGATAAATCATTTTAAAAGCGCAGAGGTTCATGATGTTGTATATGATCCAATCAGTCTTTTAAATGTAGAACTTGCAAAAGACCCCGACTATGTTTACGGGAACGATATTGGTCAGTTTCATTTAAAGCAAATTTTAAGAG
>CAXGOD010000417.1:0-2840 GCA_964011245.1 uncultured Bacteriovoracaceae bacterium
TTTTTCAACATAATTATCTAGACCATGTGCTGTCTTAAGTCTCTCAAAGTTATCGTTTAATGCATCTCTATGCCTGCCTTCATGCACAAGGAAGCTAGCAACCTTATTTCTAAGCTCTCTTGAATCCTGAAAATAGAACGTATCACCAATATCTGGAAGCTTATTAAACAATTGTCTTCTTGACGCAGTACGAGGGGCCAAAACTGGTTTTTTAAAAAGATTGGCCATAATTTCAAGATCACTAAATGGCTCATTAAAAGCAAGGCTTATATAGACATCCATCTTCTTTATGGCCTCCACTGCCGCATCGGTTTCAACAATATGGACCAAATCTTTAAGCTCAAGCTCAGATATTAATTTATCAAGCGCATCGCGATCAATAATCTCTTCAATTGCTCTATCAGAAAAAATGATAAACTTATTTTTTACGCTGCCTTTATCCACCCCTGCATTCAAAGGTTTTATTAAATATAAAAAAGCATACAGGTTTTCGACTTGTGATTTATTAGTTAGAAAACAGCCGATTACTTTTCCATCATGGGAAGAAGGTTCATTTTGATTATCATAAACTTCTATACCAGCTCCAACAACATGAACCTTTCTTGGATTAACTGGTAAGCTACTTAAAACAACACTTCTGATACTCCCTGAGAAAGTCATAATGAGATCAACTCTCTTTAGTAACCACTTTTCAATAAAACTATCGTAAGTTTTTTTTAGGAATCGATTAAAAGTAAGGATTAAAGGTAATTGAGGCCTAGTCATTAATAAAAAGCAAACAGTCCAAACGTAATCCATACTAAAGCAGTGAATGATATCAAACTTACTTTCACTAATAACTCTTCTTAGATCTATAAAGTAAGTAAGATCAAAAATCTTATTAACTTTTGTTCCCTTGTAAAATTGTCTAGGAAGAGAGAACTTCTGAGCTTCTCTATCAATTGGAGAACCTTTTATGCAATATAATACAGGGTTACCGCCGATATCTCGAAGGTAATGACAGTCATTTATGACTCGACGTTCAAGTGTTCCCCACTCATCACTGGGACAAATAAAAAGGACACTTAAATCATTTGCTCTTATGCGTTCACGCATTTAAATCCTAGCGACTGTATTTTTCAATATCACCACTAATGGCGCCAATTTTAATTTTAGCTTTAAATTTTAAGAATATACGGCGATCATCAGTGGAAAACCAAAAAGTCATTTTACCACTTTTTAATGTATCACCAGAATAAGATGTTGAAGCCTGCACTTTATATGCTTCTTTTGTTCCAATCTTTGTTTTTATTTTCTCAACTCCAATAACATTGGCCTTTAAAAGAAGGAGCTTACCTTTATTAATAACTGGAACATTATACTTATTCCCTTTAACCATCGGTAATCCACGTAAGAAGAACAATACTGAAAGAGGATCTTGGAAATACTTAGGTATGAATTTAACGCCTTTACTCTTCTTTGTTTTTTTCTTTGTTTCTCTTTTATAAAACGTATAAGTCTTTAGTTCTTTATGATCAAAAAGTTGAAGATCATCAATATTTTGTCCAGATTCTCTTTGAATTAAGCTGTACTTAACAGGAACAAAGTTATCGGTGGTAACATAAGAATCTAGGTTATCATCTAACTCATATAAATAACGATAAAACTTCGCTGTTTTTACCTGAGCCTTTAAGTGAAAAACCTCTTGATCACCTATCTTAGATTTCCCCAAAGTAGACACTGCAATTTTACCTGTAGAGACTCCCATATAATTAATATCTAAAAAAATCTCTTCATTAGGAAAAATTAATGGATTAAAGTCGGGCCAATACTTTTTAGAAGTTATATCTACAGCTTTAAATTTTTCAGGAAAATCATTTGGATAGAAGCTCTTCTGAACTTTTTTCTTTTTTAGTTTTTTTCGTTTTGGTAAAACTTTCTTAGCAACTTTTTTCTTTATCTTCTTTTTCGTTTTTTTCTTATGCGCTTTTTTAGGAGGGGTTGTTTTTGATTTAGAAACGATTGCTTTTTTGGGTTCTTCAATCTTTTTTTCTTCTTTAAATTTACTAAGAACATTGTCATCAACTTTGAAAGATTTCATCAGTTGATCATTTCTTTGAGCTGTCTCTGTGTCTTCTTTAAAGTAAGATGATAGCTTTGTTGAGCATGAACTCAGTAGCATTAGAATGGATAAATTTATAAATAGTATTTTCAGCACACGCTTCCCTTATTGTTATTATAGTATTTTAAAGGGAATTTAGTCATTATCAAGGTTTAAAACTTTTTTAACACTACTCAGCAACTGGTCTTCTCCGCTCATAAAGCTGACTGAAATATTCACATATAAAATTCTTTCGTCCTGAACAACTCTACGGATCTTCACCATGTCCTTCTCGCTAGTGATGACAGTAGCATCATGTTTTGCAGACTTGATTAGTACATTATTTAAATCTTCTTGAGTAAATAAATAATGATCAGGAAAAACTACTTTCTCAACAATATTTGCTCCATACCCCTCTAATAAATGATAAAAAGAGTCAGGAGAAGCGATGGCAGATAGAACAATAATATTTCTATCTTTAAGTTGATCCATTTTTAAAACTTTTTTATCAAAGCAATCAAATGCTCCTGAAGGAATATACTTAAACTTTGCTATTGGAATATCTCTTCTATTATAGTTTGAAAGCATATCTAAAAGACTTTCTATTTTTTCTTCAGGAACTTGGTCAGCTCTACTAATCACGATCGCATCAGCATCCTTCAAAGAAGTTAAACCCTCTCTTAAATAACCTAACGGGGCTGTTTTATATCTTTCAAGTGGTAAAGAAGCATCAAAAAGAACAATATTAAATGAACGATAA
>CAXGOD010000418.1:0-2827 GCA_964011245.1 uncultured Bacteriovoracaceae bacterium
TTTTCTTTTCCATCCATAATCTTTTCTTTTTTCTTATTCATAACCTTTCTTCTGCTCAGCTAATTTATTATACACACATACACAGGTTTTATACATACTTTTTGCTAATTACTTGTTATTACTAACACAATATAAATTAAAGTACACAGAAAATTGTCAATTAAAAGACTTCTGTTACCTTCATCTAAAAAAAAAGGCTATTCCGTCTTATTCACTCCCAATAAGCTAATCAGACTTAGATATTAAGCCGTACTTAGTCAGGTCATCTAAAAATACATTTAAATCTTTACTTACTTGATCCTTACTAGTATCAAATCTCTTCAGCATTTCATCCAAAATATTCTCATAGGTTAATCCCTCACTCAATTTCTGCCATGCAAACTTAGCTGCTCCGGTCACACGGTAATAACAATCATCTTCAATAGATATATTTACCAAAAGAAAATCACCATTTTGATCATCTTTTTTAATAACATCTTCTTTAACTAAATAATTCATATAAATAAATTCAAAGCTAAATTTAACCTGTCGCAAACTTAGCTTTGCTCCTTACTTTAGGGGGTTGATCTTATTGATTTCTTTTTTAACCTTATCTTTCACTTCATCCACTTTTGTAAGAACATTTAGAGCCTGAGTTCCATACTTATCAGCAAGCTTCATCCAAGCAGGTGAGTCATCATCAGCCATTCCCTCATCAAAGTCAGGCATTTTTCCTGTTGGACCCCACATATTTTCCATTACTTTCTCTACTGACTTTTTTACAAGTCCTCTTACAGGAATTTTTGCCATCATTCCATACATTGCCGCATTTCCAGACTGTGCAAGTTCAGGATGAGCTCTAGCGTAGTCAATAGCTTCAATCATATCACTTATAAACTCAACAATAGACTCATCATGAGCCGGCATGACTGTTAGATGTATTGATGGCGGATATTGTTGACGATCAAACCACCAGCCCTTCTCTGTTAATACATCTGCAAGAGCATATGTATCAACTTCTTTATCTATACTTCTAAATGAAAATAATGTTGCCTTAGGATCTCCAAGAACTTCTAGTTCAGGTATAGCATTAATCTTTTCTCTTAAGGCTTTTGCGACACCAATTGTTTTTTCAGCTTGCTCTAGATAACCATTTTCTCCCATTTTGTTCAGTGTTCCCCAAGCAGCAGCAATAGCTCCACCAGGTCTTGTTCCGGGTAGATTTGGAGAAGCATAGATTCCCCCCATCCAATCTGTAGTAATAAAAAACTGGTGTTTCATATACTTCATTGAAGAATATAAAACAACTGAAGCTCCTTTTGCAGCAAAGCCGTACTTATGTAGGTCTGCAGAAATAGAAGTTACACCTGGAACTCTAAAGTCCCATTCAGTTACTTCTTCACCAAGCTTTTCTAACCAAGGAAGCATAAAACCACCAACACAGGCATCAACATGAAAAGGGATTTTCTTTTTTAAAGCATAAGCTGCTAACTCTCTTATTGGATCCACAACTCCTTGCGGGTATTGTGGAGCTGATCCCATCATCATAATAGTATTTCTTCCAACAGCTTTTTTCATAGCGTTAACATTGGCCTTAAAGTCCGATCCAATTTTAACAGGCACATACTTTATTCCAAAGTATTTACATGCCTTTTCAAAAGCGACATGTGCTGATTCAGGGCAAACAAGTTCAGGACTTAGAATCCAAGGCTTCGTTTTACGAGCAAGATCTCTTGCTGCTTTTATTGCCATTAATATACTTTCTGTTCCACCAGAAGTCATGGTTCCAACACACTTATCATCTCCATTCATTAGATTAATAGACATTCTAACAACTTCTCTTTCCATCTTTTTTAGTGACTGAAATGCCATAGGATTTAAAAAGTTTTCACTGATAAACATTCCATAAGACTCTTTCAAAAAATCATGATGCTTTTCATCTACAGGATATGTTAAGCAAAATACCTTTCCTTTCTCCCATTGGAAATCTTCTGATTTACTCTCTTTCATTTCAGTGTAAATCTCTTGAACGTCACGCCCCTCTTTTGGAATTCTAATATCTGTACTCATCTATATCTCCTTAAAATTATTTATTTTTATTATCAGGCTTAATAGCTATAAATCATATAGGGAAAGTAGTTGTCTAATTACACGGCGCAAAAATAGACCAATGATCGAAAAAGTATGTTATAGTACTAAAATGAAAAGCTTCATATTTCTTCTAACACTGAGTTTGAGCACTCAACTATTAGCTGAGTGTCGTTATACAATAATTAAACAAGACAAAGAATTTCTCCTTGTACAAAAGATTTTAGGGGAACTACCTAATAAAAATGCAAATATTGAGATGAGCAAAAAGCTCAAGCGTGGTATAAACGATATTAAATACAGAGAACACTCTGCCCCTGATGGAGATCTTGTAGATGAAAGCGAAAAATCAAGTCGTTTAAAAGTTAGATTTGTTACAGAAGATGAAGCACTGGCAAAACAATTTCTAAAAAGATATTGCCCTTAGGCCACTGTATTATTTTTCAAATATTGATCTACTAAATCCACTTTACTCACAAGGTACCCCAGAAAGTAACAGACAAAAATCAAATGCGTCTCTAAAAAGTTAATATTAAACAAATAGAGAGTCAATATATGAAAACAGACTATCACTGCTAAAGCGATCCAACGTATTTTCCTAAAAAGTAAACCAAATACCAAAATACACTCAAGAAATATCGTTCCAATACTCAGAGCAACTAGAAAATATCTATTGGTTATAATGGTCATTGGATAATCAATCCCTAAAAGAACCTTACGTTCAATTAAATATGATTGTAATGAGTTCCCATCCATCCAT
>CAXGOD010000419.1:0-2801 GCA_964011245.1 uncultured Bacteriovoracaceae bacterium
AAAGCAAAAAGTTGCAATGGTAAGGGCCCTGTTATCTCGTCCACAAGTTCTTTTGGCCGATGAGCCTACAGCTGCACTTGATAAAGAAAGTGCAATAAAACTTTTTGAAATTTTAAATTACTATAATGTAAAAAGAAATCTAACAGTAATATGGGCTTCTCATAACAGAGAGCTTGTTAAACAATTTCCTGGCAAGATTATCCATTTGGATGCAGGTAAGCTTATCTATTCGGGGCATGCATGTTTTATTTAAAACACTTCTTACAAGTTGTTAAGAACGTCAAGATCAATGGTCTTTTCTTTATTGCACTATCTGCTCTTTTGGTAACCAGTTTTCATAACAGAACTTACCTTAAGAAAGTTTTTTCAATGACTCAAAAGGTTGTAAGCCGTCCATACTTTAATGCATTAATAAGTGATAAAATTAATTTAAGCTCAGTTCAAAGGAAAATGGCGAATCTTCCTGGAGTTGAGAAGGTAACAATCAAAAAGACATTAGATGTCGGTAAGGAGCTTGGGAGCTTAAGTAAAGAGTTAGGTAGTGACATAGTAAAAGGACTAGCAGATCTTAACTATGCTTCTGTTACAGTAGAGCTAGCAAATGGTTTACAGGCCAGATCTGAAAGCTTAATTCGTGAGTATTTAACGAGGTTAGTTGGAAACAACTCTGTCGCAATTTCAGACATTAAAAAACCTAAAAAGTTAGCACTTTCAAAAAACGATCCCTATCTTACCATTAATAATTGGGGAGATATTTATATCTTAGGTATCGTTTTTATTTTATGGCTAGTAAGTTGTTTTACCTTAGTAAGGTATTTGAAAAACTATGCTTATCTTATTGAAAAATTTCAAAGAAAGAAAAATGTGGCACTTAAAATATATATGGGAGGGTTCTTAACGATCACTCTTCTAACATTTGTAGTGAATCTGTACTTAAAACCATCTTTTATTTGGGAAGCTTGGATAACGTTTGCTGTGCTGGTTGCAATCTCTTGGAGTTTGTTCTCAAAAAAGCAAGAGTTTAAAAAGTTAGTTTAATGAAAAAAAACAATTACTTTTTAATTTTACTTATTTTGATTTCTTTGCCGAGCATTGCTATTGCTAAGAAGAAAGAGTCTGTAAATTCATTAAAAGATAAATTGAGCAAACAAGTAAGTGTTGTTTCACAGCTGGGTGCCAAGATTAGAACGATTGAAAAAAATCTTGGAAGCATGAATGATGATTACCTAGTTAAGACCCAGGAAATTAAAAAACTTGATAAAGTTATCATTGAAATGCGTCAACTCTTATCAGGATCAGCATCTGATATCTCTAAAAGTTATAGCGATACTAAAAAAATCTTAAACCATTACCTCTTAGATGTTGCAGATGAACGAACTCATGACAAACTTTTAAAGAAAAAAATTTATATAACCCTTCTTCAAAAAAAATTAAAAGAATTAAAGGCAGCTCAAGAGGGATCACAAACTCTACTTGTTACTCTAAAAGAATATGAAGATAGATTAGACCAGTCTAGAAAAGATGAAGGAGCTATTTATAATTTATTAGTAGATCTTGAAGAGCAAAAGAAGTCATTAGGACAGCAGTATGTTTCGCAGTTAGAAACAAAAAACTCATTTGAAGAAAGTCTTGAAGAAGCCATCGCTCGCAAGAAGGTTAAAAGAAAACAACCAAGAGTCTCAAGATCAAATGTTAAAGTTTCCCTTCGTAAGCCACTGGATAGTTATATAAGTGCTAAAGGAAGTAAGAAAGGTGTTACATTTAAATTTAATAAGGTAGCACCTGTATATGCTAGTGGTAGTGGAAAAGTTGTCTATGCTGGTGAGTTAGCAAGTTATGGCCGCGTTATAATGGTTGATCACGGGCAAGAAATTAGAAGTGTTATTTTAGGAGATATATCTATCAAGGTTAAAAAAGGTGACATGATACGTAAGGGCTCTGTGTTGGCCTACACGAATTCTGATCCAGGACTAACTAAATCCCTTTATTATGAGGTGAGAAAGAAGAATATAGCGCAAAACACCTTGAATATACTTAAGAAAAGCAATAAAAATATTTAAGAAGAAAAAATATAAAAGGAATATATATGAAACGTATAATCTTAGCATCTTCGATGCTTTTTTACTTTGGGCTAACGCTCAATGCAAGTGCAGTAACAAAGTCTAGATTTGAAGAATTGGAATTATTCAATAAAGTTCTATATCTGGTTGAAAGTCAATACTATCGTGAAGTTGATACAAATAAATTGATCGAAGGAGCTCTTAAAGGAATGATGGACACCCTTGATCCGCATTCGGCATTCTTAAATAAAGAGTTCTTTAAGAAAATGCAAAATGATACAGATGGAGAGTTTGGCGGCCTTGGAATTGAAGTTACTCAAAAAGATGGTGTTATTTATATCGTCACTCCTATAGAGGATACTCCAGCATACAGAGCTGGATTAAAACCGAAAGATAAAATAGTTGAAATAAACCATGAATCAATACTTGGAATGACTCTTGATGAGGCCATTGACAGAATGAAAGGTGAAAAAGGAACGAAGATCCATATGGGAGTCATTCGAGAAGGTGAGAAAGGAATTCAACACTTTTCAATGAAAAGAGAAAAGATAAAAGTAAGACCTGTTAAATCACAACTCATTAGTAAAAACTTTGCTTGGATTAGACTAACTCAATTTCAAAGAAATTCGGCAAAGTTTATTGTAAATGCTTTAAAGAAACTAAAGAAGCAATCGAAAAAATATGGTGGGATTAAAGGGATTATTTTTGATCTTCGTTCAAACCCAGGTGGTCTACTTGATC
>CAXGOD010000420.1:0-2790 GCA_964011245.1 uncultured Bacteriovoracaceae bacterium
CTATAGTAGAAGATCTCTATGTAAGCCAAAAAGACATTGAAGAACTTGATAATAATATCATCCGTCTCTTGCCGAATATACGCGACTAGCCTTGGCATTTTCCTTCATTTGAAATATTATATATTTATATGTCATCTGAAAAACTAAATACCCTTTTAGACGAAGCTATCATTAATATTAATGGCGAAGTTGTACCTGCAAGGGAAGCAAAAATATCAATTTTTGATCGGGGATTTCTTTATGGAGATTCTATCTATGAAGCAATCTATGCCAAAGATTATTCACTCCTTTTTTTTGATGAACATCTTGATCGACTTGAGAGATCTGCTGGTTTAATTAATATGCAACTTTTCACCTCTCGTGAAGAGGTTAGAAAAGAAGCTCTTAAAACATTACAAATATCACAAATACAAGATGCCTATATTAGGATTATTTTAACTCGTGGTGAAACTGAGATCACACTAGATCCCAATGCATCCTTTAAAAACAATTTAGTTATCATTGTAAAAACGAAACCTAAGTATCCTGATCGATTCTATGAAAAAGGGATTAACCTCTCCATTGTATCTATATTAAGAAATGATAAATTAGCAACAGACCCAAATGCAAAGTCAGGAAACTACTTAAACAATGTTATGGCCATAGATGAAGCAAAAAAATCTGGTGCAGATGATGCTCTAATGATTAATAAGGATGGTCAAATTACAGAGGGAACAACTTTCAATATATGGATGTTCAAAGATGGACACTGGGTTACTCCTCCCTCAACTTCAGGTTTACTTGAAGGCATTACACGTAAGAAGGTATTAGAAATCTGTAAATCTCAAAGCATTCCTTTAAAGGTGGAAAATTTTTCCACAGATGACCTTTTAAATGCTAAAGAAGTGTTCATAACTTCCTCTACTCGCTCAATCATGCCTGTTCATAAAATAAATGATACAATTTATGGCAAGGGAAACTCTGATCGGAAACAAACGAATATTATTTCTGATCATTATAATAAGCTAGTAGAAGGGCACAAAGAATGCAGCGAGTTTTACTACGGACCCTCTTAAGTCTAACTCTTTTCATTTATAGCATCTACGCTTATAGCGTTACCATGTACAGCACTGGAACATATGTTCCCTACTTTGATAAAATGCAAGTCTCTAATTCCGGTTCAACCCAAAAATTTGTGATAAATCCTTATTTGGCCATAGGTAAACAAATCCATATGAGTGGAACTCATTATTTTATGCCTGAGCTTGGGTATAGTTATTGGCTTGAAACCGCGAAAAAAACCAAAAAAAGCATGCTCTTTTTACAATATAACTTCAGCTATATTTTAAGTGGAAGTTTTATTTTTCGTTATGGCCTATCAACTCATTGGTACAAAATAAAAGGAGAAGGAGGAACAGTCAGTTTAAGAAATGGTGATGGCTATACAAACTTTAAAGCTCCTGACAAAGAAGTAACAACTTACTTCACAACTTTAAACCTTGGTGGTGAGTACTTTTTCAAAAATACACTTTCACTTCGTTTTGACTTAAATATGATGAATGTAAATGAATTAGAAAATAAAGCTACCAATTACCTTTTAACAGTGAACTTTTATCGATGAAAAAACTTATTATATTAACCCTCTTTATATCTAATTATTCGTGGGCCTTTACCCTTAACCCAACTACTGGACGCGGTTTTGAAAAGAGCAATATTAATATACATGTAGCAAACTCTGATTGCTCTGGTGCAGGTTTTAGTACTAGCACCCTAAAGAGCATGGTTAGTGAAGCTATTGAAGATTATTGGAATCAAGTTCCCACCAGCTCTCTCTTTTTAAAATCAAAAGGCATAAATACAAGTATTGATATTAATGGTGATGACTTTAATGCAGCTCTTTTAAAAGTCCCTAGTAACACGATTGTTGCTGGCTGTAACGATGATGTCCCAGACTTTTCTAGTCCAAGCATCTTAGGAGCAGCTGTTATGGATTGCAATGGGGACACCTGTAAAGCCCTACTTATCCTCAATGCCAATAACAGCTCTTTAAACTCCATGAGTCGCAGTGAACGAATTGCGGTGATAGCACATGAGTTAGGTCATGCCATAGGCCTTGGGCATTCAGAGTACACTCATAATCTCATGTATTATTCAGCTAGTGGTAAAAAACAAAAATGGCTAGGAGAAGATGATATAGATGGAGTGAGTTATCTTTATCCTCATGACCCAGAACTTGCTGGTCTATTAGGAAGTTGTGGCACAATTAAAGATATTGGTAATCCCAATGATAAAAACTCGTTTTGGTTTCAGTTTCTGCTAGGTTTGATGCTTGCAGGTCTACTAAGTAACCGCCATCTTTTGAACAAGTTTTCTAAAAACTCCAGGTAAAAATCTAGTTAAGTATAACCCTAGTTTTTCTTTAAAACCTGCGATATAGACTTCTGCTTTATCTGCTTCAATAGCGTTGGCCATCCTATGTGCAAAGTCTTCTGGTTGAATCCCTGTTGCTGTTTGCGCATCCATTGACCCTTGAGCTGAACCATCACCTGTTAAGGCATTTAAGGATACGTTAGTGGCCACAAAACCTGGACAGACCATAGTGATAGTTAGGCCATTTCTCGCTTCCTCCGCTCTGAGTGAGTCCATAAATCCATGGAGCGCGTGTTTAGTAGCAGCATAAGAGCTTCTCATTGGAGTTCCAAACTTCCCTACCATCGAGCTTACTGTTATTATATGACCTGAGTTTCGATTTAACATATTAGGAAGTACTGCTTTAGTTAAACCAACAGTTCCAATATAATTTATCTTCAT
>CAXGOD010000421.1:0-2787 GCA_964011245.1 uncultured Bacteriovoracaceae bacterium
AAATGGTGCTGAAGATGTTGTTTCTGTTGACCTATCTAGAAAATACTTAGATTGGTTAGAAGAAAACATTGAACTTAATGAGGAACTAGATGCTGAAACTCATACATCCATGGCCATTTCAGCTTTAGATGGTTTAAATGAACTGAACGATCAAGAGAAAAAATTTGATCTAATCATCTGTGATCCTCCATCAAGTTCAAGTGATGGATCAAAAAGAACAAATGCTCTTAAAGAATACGAAAAATTATTACCTGCTATGTACAATTCATTAACTGAAGATGGAAAGATAGTTGTCTTTTTAAACACACATAAAATTAATAAGAAGAAGTTTCAAATGAAGCTTCATGATATTATCAAATTTCACAAGCTTCCTTTAAGAACTGGTAAGTTTCTTGGTTTAAATCAAGACTGTCCTTCTATGCCAAGATTCCCAGAAGGCTCTTACTTAAAGGGCTTTGTTATAGAGATTGATAAAAGCAGAACTTCAAAAAAAGATGATGAAAGTGGTGAAGACAAAGCCCCTACTAAGAAAAAATCTCCTGCAAAAGCGAAAGCCAAACCAAGACCAAAACCTAAGTCTTATACGCCTAGTGAAATTCACGGTAATGGAAATGTAGGTGGAAATAGTTATGGAAATGGAAATGGTAATGGCAACCTAGCAGATGATGATCACGCTCCAGGAGATATAAACGGGAACGTTGCCCAACCAGAGTACACACCAGGCCATAATAGAGGAAACACTCGCAAGAAATATTCAAAAAAGAAAAAAGGTTCTAACAAACCTTATAAAAGAAGAAATAATCGTCCGAATAAGAAGGACTAGAAATGATTCAGGTAAAAAACTTATCTAAAATATTTAAAGTTCACAAAAAAGAGCCTGGCTTCATGGGCTCTTTAAAATCTTTAATTTCAAGAAACTATATTGAAAAACAAGCACTAAAAGATATAAATTTAACCATTAATGACGGTGAGATCATAGGTCTTATTGGTGCCAATGGTGCGGGCAAGACGACCTTAACTAAGATTCTTTCTGGAATCATTCATCCAAGCGTGGGCGAAGTGAGTGTTCAAGGATTTAATCCTTGGGATAGAAATAATGAATACCGCAGACAGATGTCTCTAATTATGGGGCAAAAAGCGCAACTTTGGTGGGACCTACCGGCCTTAGATAGTTTTTTACTCTTAAAGGAAATTTATCAGATTCCAGATCAACAATACAAAGAATCATTAGAGTACCTTTCAAACGCTTTAATGATCAAAGATCAACTTAAGATTCAAGTAAGGAAACTAAGCCTTGGAGAGCGAATGAAAGTTGAACTTGTCGCTGCTCTTTTGCATAGACCTAAAGTTGTCTTTCTTGATGAACCAACAATTGGCCTTGATCTTATGGCGCAAAAAGCGGTTAGAGAATTCATTAAAAGTTATAGAAAACAATTTCAACCAATTATGATCTTAACATCCCACTATATGGAAGATATAGAAGAGCTTTGTGAGCGAGTTGTTATTATTCAAGAAGGTCAGTTTATTTATGACGGGAAGCTTGATCATATAAAAACAAAGTATGCCACTTCAAAGCTTATAAAAGCGACAAGTGCAGAAATAGAAAAGTTTGAACAGGTACAAAAGAATCTTCCTGCCAATTTAGGAAAAGTTACTTTTGAAAGAGATCAAATAATGATTCACAGCCCTCGCGAATCTGTTATGGAAGCAGCTTCTTACCTATTAAACAATATAAAGATTCTTGATCTAAATATTCACGAAGAAGACATTAGCGACATTATTGAGCAGGTAATGAGACAAGGAAAAGTCAATGCTTAGTCTTCGTTGGCCCATACATGTCTATCTAATGGAGCTTCGAAAGATCATCACATACCGAGCGGATTTTTGGGTTAATTTCTTTGGACAAACTTTCTTTTCTATTATTATCTCTTATTTTCTTTGGGATGCTGTATTCACTTCAAATAATGTAACTGAAATGAATGGTTTTACTTTAGAGAAGCTCGTTCTTTATTACTTAATTGCACCAATTATGTTTAGAATTCAACAAGGTGAAACAATTGGAGCAATAAGCCGAGAGATCTATGAAGGTAGTTTAAACAAGTTTCTTATCTACCCTATTAATTTTTATCTTTATAAAATAACAACTTTCTTTTCTCATTCAACCTTCTATTTCTTACAGTTATGTTTAATGATAGCTGGGTTTCAGTTATTTTTCTACGATCCTACTATATTTGATTTTAGCATAATAAATTTTGTGCTCTTTACCATTCTCATTGGAATTTCTTCTTTATGTTATTTTGCTATGAATTCTGTTACTGAGTTCATCGCCTTTTGGGCAGACAATATTTGGTCCTTAGGGGTTATTACTCGTTTTCTTACTCGATTTTTTGGGGGTGTATTAATACCTTTAACTTTCTTTCCAGCATGGAGTATGGAAGTTTTAAAATTTACTCCATTTCCATATATAGTAAACTTTCCACTACAAGTTCTTTTTGGAAACTATACTGCTACTGGTTTTTTAGGGAGCCTATTAGCTCTTTTCATTTGGACAGCTCTTTTCTTCTTCGTATCAAGAATCTTATGGAAACGTGGACTGTACTCATATTCAGGAGTTGGAATATGAGATACCTGAGACTTTACGGACATTTCTTAAGATTTTCATTTAGCCGTGCTATGGAATTTAGAGTCGACTTTTATTTTAGAATCCTTATGGACTCTATGTACTATATCTTTCAATTCTTATTCTTTAGAGTTATCTACCTGCATACAGACTTAATTGCTGGATGG
>CAXGOD010000422.1:0-2785 GCA_964011245.1 uncultured Bacteriovoracaceae bacterium
CTGACTGTTTTAAAAGTTCATCCACCAGTGTCGTTTTACCGTGGTCAACGTGAGCTACAACAGCAACGTTTTTCAAATGCATAAGATCTCCAATATATATGATAAATTTTGTCTGGATTATGGCACTTAAGGTCCAATTTAGCTACCTAATTATAGGGATTTATTGCAATCTTAACTAAGCTCTATATCCTGTATGACTCAAAGCGTATCTAGCCGACAAGAAAAGTTTCCCTAACCCTCTGTATTTAGGAAAAAGCTCCCTTGACGTCACAATCTTTTCTCTAAACAAACATGCAAGTCTCTTAATATAAAATCGGTATATAAAGATCTAAACACAGGAGTAAAAGAATGAAATTCAAAGTCTTATTTAGCATGTCAGCTTTGCTCTTATCCTCATTAGCTTTTGCCCAAAATATTGATATGGAAAAACTCAGTAAGCCTGTTCGAAAATTTATTGAAGCTTCACCTGATGCAACTTCATACAGACCTTCATGTTCTGAACTTGAAAAGTGCATTAACTTTCAACATAAAAAAAACTTTTACAGCAACAAAGACTATTACCGTCATGTGAAAGATTACAAAATGAACATATCTAAAAGAGAACTTTTTCAAACATTAACAACTGAACATCCAAAAAATATTTGGACAGACAATGCAAACTTTCAAATGCTTTATAGGCCTAGTTCTCAAGAGGTTTTCTATAAAGATTCTGAAGGAATTACTGTTGAGGTCGGAGATATGATCTTCTTAGAACTAATACCAAAAGCTGCATTTTTAAAAGCAAAAGTACCTGTGGGATTTCAAATTATTACTTTAGATGAGTCAAAAGGCATGCTTACGTTTAGCTACCTGACAGATAATAAGTCAAAAGGTGTTCAACAGTTAAATGTTTCTGAAAATCAAGGTCATGTTGAAATTGTTCACACCTCTCGTTATAGGTCTGGAAGCAATTTTAGAGACAATCATGTTTATGAGCCATTTCATGTTCAATTTACCGACAACTTCTATATCAATATTGAAAAAGTGGTTAAGAAAAAAAGATAACTATCTATTCTTTAAAATTGATTCAACAACTTTAACACCATCAACACCGGCACTGGTAATACCACCAGCATAACCAGCTCCTTCACCACAAGGATATAATCCTGAATGGGAAGTTGATTCTAAAGTTTCTTTGTCTCGGGTTATCGTAATTGGTGCACTTGTTCTAGTCTCAGGAGCAATTAGTAGAGCATCATCATAAGTGAATCCGGCCATATTACTATTAAATTCTCGTAAAGCTGTTTTTAAATGCTCTACAATAAAACTTGGAAAGATCTTTGTAATATCAGCTTTAAAGATACCACTTGGACTAGATGTTTTTGGAAGCTCAACTGATTCGTCAATCTTACCTTTTAAAAACTCACCTACTGTCATTGCTGGAAGTTCTCGGCCAGAGGCCATCTCGCATGATATTTTGTATGCCTTTTGCTCAATTTCATGTTGAAATTCAAGGCCATTTAAAACATTATCCGTTTCAAAATCTCGGCCTGAGTTAACAGTCACTACTAGAGCAGAGTTAGACCAACGGGAGTTTCTAGCATAATTACTCATCCCATTAACAACAATTCCATCAAGCTCTGTTCCACTTGAAAGTACATATCCACCAGGGCACATACAAAAGCTATAAGTCCCCTTATTTGAATCCTCATTATGATAAGATAATCGATATCGAGCAGAGCCTAAAAATTCACTTTCGTGATACTTACCGTGTTGAAGTTTATCTATCACTGCTCTTGGATGCTCAACTCGAACACCAACAGCAAAGTCCTTTTGCTTCATATCAACACCTGTTTCATTTAGGTGATAATAAATATCTTTAGCAGAGTGTCCCGCAGCTAAAATAACATGATCTGTTTCTATTACTTTTCCATCATTGAGTTTTACCCCACTAACCTTTTTATCCTGATAAAGGATCTCATCTACGCGAGTATTATAATATATTTCACACCCTATACTTCGAAGATGATCAGACATTTCATATATTATTTTTCTAATTTTATTTGAACCTAGATGGGGATTAGAAATATAAGCAGTCTCTTCCGGGGCTCCAAATTCAACAAACTTATTCATGACATATTTTACGTATGGTGACTTTACACGAGTTATAAGTTTTCCATCACTGAATAGACCAGCTCCGCCTTCTCCGTAACAAACATTACTTTCAGGGTTAAGCTTTGCATATCGCCAATACTTAGCAATATCTAACATTCTCTTTTTGGCCTCTTCCCCTCGTTCAATAATCACAGAAGGAATTCCATATTCAGCTAAACGAAGAGCACCAAATAATGATGCCGGGCCAGCACCTACAAAAACAGGTTTTTTATTAAAATGAGGAAGTTCTTTAAAGATCTCATCGTCTAGAGTCGTAAACTCCTCACCTGCAAAAATGACTTCTAAATTATACTGGAAAATGGGTTTTTTGCCGCGAGGCGCCCCTCTGGCATCTAAGCTTTTTGATAAAATTCTATAATCAACTACATCTGGGTAATGCTTATTTAAATATGCATCAACACTTTCATCGAAGTTGAGTTTAAATTGTAGTTTTTTTGCCATAGAATGCTTATAATCTGAATGACTAGTTACGTCAATAAAAACGAAGGCAATTGAATATGAATATACATCTAATTCTCATTGGGAATGAACTTTTAAACGGTAAAATACAGGACAAAAATGCAGCTTGGCTTGCAAGCTTTACCCATGAGAATCATTTCAAACTGGATCAAGTTCATATCGTTCCAGATGA
>CAXGOD010000423.1:0-2783 GCA_964011245.1 uncultured Bacteriovoracaceae bacterium
TGAAGGTTCTTGGTAGATAAATCAATACAATAGCTTTGTTGATCTAGATCAAAGAAGTATCGAACAAGCGGCTTCTTTTATCTGCCTGCACCGGCTTTTATAGTAAAACTAAATGAGTATTGTGTATCGTATTGTTCTGAAGCAGCAGCATCTCTATTATAAACTAAAGTTGCTCCAGCGTTTAAAGCAAAGTTATTCGCAAAGGCCAATGTAATACCTGTACCACCATATGGGTCAAAGTTAATTGCGCCTTCTTCCTTAGTCTCAACACCTGCTTTAGTTATATCTCTTGTTTCTTTCTGAGCACGTCCACCTGCTCTAAAAAAGATACCAATTAATTTAGAACGAATTGGATATGATCTAATTCCAAGCATTGCTCTTTGAGTAGTGTAGGTTACTGCTAAGTCATCATCTGGAAAATTATCCTTTTGTAATGATTGCCCAACTTCAAATTCCATTGAAATTAGTGGCACTCCATAAACAGCTCTCATTCCTAAAAATGTTTTTGTTACATATTTAGGAGGTTCAGGAAACTGTCTTTGAGTTCTTTCGATTCCGTAGACAGGCTCAATTTTAAGGGCCGCTGACTGGGCTTGATTAGAGTTAAATAAAAAGAGTAACGTGGAGCATAATATTAGTTTTTTCATGTACTTAGTTTATCACATTCGAATTTCTTACCTCAATAGGTAGGTATTGCCTAAAGGGGATTTAAGTTAGTGAATTAAATATAATAGTAAGGTGAAACTATTAATAATTATTTTTCTCATTCCCTTATCAGCACTGGCCAATTGCAAAGACTACTATTTTAGTCTGGATTTCGGTGGTCGTGTTGGTGATGGGCTTGAGATTACTGATTACTTAGTAAAAGAGAAAGTGCCTCATGTTATTTTTATGGTGGGCTATAATTTAGAGTCAGCTGCTGCAAAAGAGCTATGTAAAAAAATTAATACCGATGCTAATTATAGAAAGTATATTAAAGTTGGAAATCATACGAAATCCCATAGAGGATTTGAGCTACCTCATAAAGAATCCTATATACGAGATGAAATTGTGGGCAATGAAAGTCTTATCTTACAAAAATGTACAACTCAGAATTTTGTAAAAGTTTTTCGTTATCCAAAAGGGCAGTCTCATCCAATTGCAGAGAAGATCTTAGAAGAGAATAACTACACAAGTCAGTATACAAATTATTCTGATGATAAGTTTAGGACAAAAATGGGAGTTGGCTGGACTTCGGATACTCGTGATTGGGTCGAAGAAGGATCTGCAAGTATGTGGGCCCAAAATCATTATTATAATAAACACAGTAAATTTATGCCAGTGAATGAGAAAAGTGGTAAGGAATTTAAAAATTATGTAATGGAGCTAGATGAAAACACGCCAGCAAAGCTTGCTTTTGATAAAGGCTTAGCTCCTGAAATTTTTAATAAAAATCAGCATCAGGAACTTGATGGTTGGCATGGACCAACAGAAGATGCCATTGTTAATAGAATTCTTTTTGACAAAGGTGTAGATGGTAAGTGTGTTCCTTTGACTCACTTTGGTGGCTTTAATACTTTGGGGGCATTTAAAAGAATTATTCCAAAGCTTAAACAAAATGGAAAAGAGTTTAAGATGTTAGATGACAATTTAGACTATGCTGTTAAAAGCTTAAGCCTAATTGCTGATGGACAAAAGATTGATCCGACAAGAGATATTGAGCCTAAATCATGTAATATACCAAGTGATATACCAAGCATTCATGTCGTTAAACCTGGTGAAACATTATTTGGTATATCCCAGCAGTATGGCATTGATGTAGAGAGTATAAAGAAGCTAAATAATCTATCTAGTAATGAAATTGATATAGATCAAAAGTTAAAACTTCAGCCTGAGTATTCTATGCATAAAGTTCGCAAAGAGGAGACTTTGTATCGGATATCAAAAACATATGACGTAAGTGTCGATAAAATTATAGAGTGGAACGGACTTGGATCAAATGAGATTGAAATAGATCAAAAATTAAAAATAATGAGGTAGTGTGAATTTACTTTTCAGATTTTTTTATAATATATTTTGTAACATCATCTTTAAAACAAAAGCTGACTTGATGGATACAACAACCGTTAAGTTTAGGGTCTGGCTAAATGATATCGACTTAAACTTTCACATGAATAATGGCCGTTACTTAACAATTCTAGATATTGCTAAAACAGACTATTTATTCAAGACTGGAATTCACAAAATTATGCTTAGGGAAAAACTATCAGGGGTCACAGGTGGAGTGAATATTTCATTTTTAAAAGAGTTAAAGCCATTATCAGTTTATACCGTTGAAACAAAAGTTATTGATTGGGATGGAATGTGGTTTTATATTCAGCAGCAGTTTATTCAGGACGGTCTTATTAAGGCCAATGCAATTGTGAAAGTGACATTTCTAAGTAAAGGGAAAAAAGTCGCTCCAATTGATATTATGGATATGGTGCCTAATCATAAAAAAATTGAAAAGCCACAAACGCCAAAATATCTTGAAGAAGTGCTGTGTGGTGAAAAACATATGATTAGAGGGATTCGTGATCATAATAGAGAAGCTCTTAGAAATTCTAAATTATAATTATCCTTCTTTTATTACATCCCAGGTGTGATCTGAGAGTAGCTTTACTTCAGCAATAAATTTTTGAAAAGGCATGCTCTTTCCCCACTCTATCGGAGAGACTAGTGATAGTGCCTGTTTTCCATCTTTTTTTTCATATAGATAATAGGATTCACCAATGAGTGGTTGAAAGCTCCTTTCAGCATCATAT
>CAXGOD010000424.1:0-2779 GCA_964011245.1 uncultured Bacteriovoracaceae bacterium
CTAGGTGAAAGAAGAGCAAGATCTGTAAAAGATTACTTAGTTGCTTTAGGTGTAAGTGATTCTAGAGTTTCAATCATTTCTTACGGAAAAGAAAAGCCAAATGCTTTTGGTCACGACGAATCAGCATGGTCAAAAAACAGAAGAGCAAACTTCGTAGTTACTGCTAAGTAATTTATGATCAAAAAGTATCTTTTAATACTTCCTATTATATTTTTAATATCGGCGTGTGGACTAGCTACCACACGCCCAAAACTTGAAATGAGCTATGCCCAAGCAGCCTTCCTTGCTGCTAAACAATCAAAAGCTGAGATTTACGCATCAAGCCTATATAGAAAAGCCGAAATATATTATCTGAAGGCAAAAAGTGCTTACAGAAGAAAATATTTTAACAAGGCAAAGTCTTACGCTGAACTTTGTAAAAAGTTTTCTGAACAAGCAGAATACCAAGCCGTTAAAAAAACTATCCTTAGCGACGACTAACCCCTTACAATTCCTTAAATTCTTGATAAAATTTTACAAAGATTTTAATCAAGGAATATAGATGAAACTGATCACTTTACTGGTACTCCCTCTAATACTTACTTCGTGTTTTAAAACAGCAAAAGAAATCAAAAGAGAAAAACAAAGAGATACTCAAATAAGACAATCTTCGCAAATGGTTGCTGAGCTAACTTTACATGTAAAAGATCTACAAACAAAACTTGCAAATGCGACAGGACAAATTGAAGAAGTCGAGCATAATACAAAAACAAAAACTGAAGAGACTGCATTAACCTTTACACAAACTATTGCTAGTTTATCAGAGCAAGTAAAAGTTTTAACTCAACAGAGCCAACAAAATAAAATTAAACTCGCAGCTCTTGAAAAAGAAGTTGAATCCCAAAAACAATATATTAAGAGTGTTAACAAGACATTAGGTAAAATAGCTGGGCCTACTAAGAAATCTAGTTCAAATAAATTAAAATCTGCTCATAAAGCATTTGAAAAGAACCAACAAAAGAAAGCAATCTCTCTTTATCTGGATCTTCTAAATACTGGAAAGGTAAATGCTCGTCAGAGAAACCATATTCGCTATAATTTAGGATTACTTTATTATTGGAAAAAGGATTATAACAACGCTCTTGTATACTTTAGTAAGATATACACTAAATACCCTAAAAGTTCATGGGCATCTAAATGTTTACTATATATTGCACGATCATTTAAAGGTCAGAAAAAAGCGGCGGAAGCAAATGCAACTTATGCTGAACTCGTAAAAAAGTATCCAAAAAGTTCAAGTGCAAAAAAAGCTAAAAAAGAGATGAAGTAATGCTAAAAAAACTAATACTTCCAATTCTTATTGTTACTGGCTGTACTCAGTTTATTCAACAGACAGATGATAAGTATTACGAACAAATTGATAACAAAACCAAGAGTGAATTTTTAAATATTGTATTCTCTCATAATATTAATGGAGAAACACACCCTTGTGGCTGTCGAAATCATCCTTTAGGTGGAATACCTCAAGTTGCAGGAGCTCAAAAAGAGCTTCAAGATAATGGACCTCTTCTTTACATTGACTCTGGAGATGCATTTTTTCCAACTCCAAAAGTTCCTAAATTTATAAGGAAGTCATTAACTTTTACTGCCAATAAAATTGCGGAGTCTTTTGACCTACTAGGATTAGACTACTTTGTACCTGGAGATCAAGACTTTGCACTGGGACAAGATTTTTTAATCGAGATCGCAAATAAACATAAATTTGAGTTTATTCTAACAAATGCATCAATCCATAATAGAATTAAACACAAAAAGTTTGCTCTTAAGAAATTTGGAGGACAACAAGTTCTCATTTTAGGAGTTGTTGCACCAAATCTACTTCCCCGTTCAAGTAGAAAGCTATTTACTTCAAAGAACAAAGCAATTGAAAAAACATTAAAATTTGTTGATAAGAAGATTGGGGATGTTGACGACATGACCGTTATTGTAATTAGTCACAGTGGGCTTGACCCCGATAAGAACTTGGCAAAAGTTCACAAACAAATTGATTGGATAATCGGCGCTCACACTCAGTCATTTTTACGCTATAGTGTTGATGTAGAAAAGACTAAGATCGTACAAGTCCTAGCGAGAAATCATTATCTGGGTCATATAAAATTACCAGCAAATCCTAAAGCTAAGGCTGAGTACAAGATAATTGAAGTAAGGGATGAGAAAAAAGATAAGTTAAAGCCTAATCCATATCTGTCTTGGCTTGATGAATATAAAAAAGGCCTTGAGCTCTTACAACTTAAAGAACAAGAAGAACTCGCTGGCGTTAGCTCAAATGAAATTGTTCCTACGGCAACTGCTAAAAGTTGTCTTGAATGTCACACCCCTCAAACAAAGTTTTGGCAAGGAACTGCTCACGCATTGGCCTATGTAACACTTGAGAAAGCAAATGCAGAGAACAATCCAAGCTGTGTTGGATGCCATAGTTTAAATTACAAGAAAATTGATGGATTTACTCATACTAAAGGTATTGTGAAAGTTTCTAAAAAGGAAAGCTCAAGATACTGGAAAGAATGGTCTCGAATCTTTAAGAAAGTTACGTCTCCTAGAGCTATGTCTGTTAAGAGTAGAAAGAAGCATGCCAAAAAATGGTTTAAGCTAGACTCAAAATTTGGTGTCAAACATAACTATGCCAATGTTCAATGTTTAAATTGCCACGTCAAAGCAAAAGATCATCCTTTTGAAATGGAAGATGTAGTGAAATCGACTAAGAATATGGATAAGATGTGTATCAAGTGTCATACTCAGG
>CAXGOD010000425.1:0-2773 GCA_964011245.1 uncultured Bacteriovoracaceae bacterium
GAGAATGAATTAAAAGGTACAGCTATTGATGAGCCTAGATATCTTCAAGAAGTTATTTATTATATGGAAAAACTAGATATCGATGAAGAGATCACTCGAATTGATGTTCATCTTGAAAAATTAAATAGTCTTTTCTCTTCAAAAGGTGAAGTGGGAAGACAAATTGATTTCTTAGTTCAAGAGTTAAATAGAGAAACAAATACAATTGGTAGTAAGTCTGGATCTTCAGATATTTCAGAGAATGTTGTTCAGATGAAAGTTCAGTTAGAAAAGATTAGAGAACAAGCTCTAAACTTGGAGTAGAAGTTGAGTAAAAGAGGAAAAATTATTGTTATTGTAGCCCCATCTGGAACGGGAAAATCAACTTTGATCAAAAAGTTAGTTCAAGACGTAACTGACTTAACTTGGTCGGTATCTTGTACAACTCGACCTAAGAGAATGGGAGAAGTTGAAGGTCAGGACTACTTCTTTGTTACAGAGAAAGATTTTGTTACTAAAAAAGAAAATAATGAATTTATTGAGTGGGCCCGCGTTCATTCAAATTATTATGGAACCCTGAAGTCTTTTGTGGATATTGGACTTGATAAAGGAAAGTTCCTTTTATTTGATCTTGATGTTCAAGGCTGTGACCAAATTAAAGCGACCTATGGGGATGAAGCAAAAGTTATTTTTATTGAGCCTCCTAGTAGAGAAGAGCTTGAAAGAAGGTTGACTGGTCGAGGAACAGACGATCCTGAAGTGATTGCTGAAAGACTTAAAAATTCACTTGCCGAGCTAGAGCGAAAAAATGATTTTGATTTCAATGTTGTTAACGATGATATTGATCGTGCTTATATTGATTTGAAGAAAGTTATTATGGATATAATGGTGAATTAAACGTGTTTAATAGAATAGACTTTACCCACGAAGCGGAAATCACAATTGAAGAGTTATCTAAGAGGATTAAATATAATCTTCCAAATGTAACTGATGAGCAGATAAAGTTATTTAATGATGCCTATGTGTTTGCAGAGATCCATCACAGACCTCAGAAAAGAAGCTCTGGTGAACAGTATATTATTCACCCACTTAACGTCGCTGCAACTTTAATCAAACTTAAAATGGATATGGATAGTATTGTCGGTGGTATTCTACACGATGTAGTAGAAGACTGTGATGTGTCTGAAGAAGAGATTATTAAAAAATTTGGTGCTGGTGTAGGTGATATTGTCGTTGGTTGTACCAAAATCTCAAAAATTAAATTTAAAACAAAAGAAGAATCTCAAGCCGAAAACTTTCGTAAGATGGTTGTTGCTATGGCCAAAGATATTCGAGTTATTATTGTTAAGCTTGCAGATAGAATGCATAATATGAATACTCTTCAGTATGTATCTAAAGAAAAACAAGTTAAAAAAGCACAAGAAACTTTAGATATCTATGTACCTCTAGCAAGTCGCCTTGGTATTAACTCTGTAAAAAGTGAACTTGAAGACTTATGTCTGCGTTTTCTTCACCCTGAAATTTATTATCGATTAGCTGAAAAAGTTTCTATGAAGAAACAAGACCGTGAGTCTTATATTAAAGAAACTGTTGATCTTGTAAAAGATAAAATGTCTGAATATTCAGTTAAAGGTGAGATCTACGGGCGACCAAAACATTTTTATTCAATTTATAAGAAAATGCACAACCGTGGTGTTGATTTTGATCAGATTCAAGATCTATTGGCCTTTAGAATTATGGTTAGTAATATTACTGAGTGTTATAAGTGTTTAGGTATTATTCACTCTTCATTTACACCGGTTCCTGGGCGTTTTAAGGATTATATTGCAATCCCTAAAGTTAATGGTTACCAAAGTTTACATACAACTGTTATTGGACCAAAAGCCGAAAGAATTGAGATCCAGCTCAGAACAAATGAAATGCATGAAGTCGCTGAGACCGGTGTTGCCGCTCACTGGAAGTATAAAGGTGGCGAAGGGGCCAAGGGTCTCAATAAGTTAAAGTGGGTTGAAGAACTTATGGAGTACAATCGCGACATCTCAGCAAGCTCTGAGTTTATGGATGCGGTTAAAAATGATCTTGATGTTGGAGAAATTTTTGTCTTTACACCAACAGGAGATGTTAAAGAACTTCGCCATGGGGCAACTCCACTTGATTTTGCTTATGCGGTTCATACAGATGTTGGAAATAAATGTGTAGGTGGTAAAGTTAATGGAAAAATGGTTCCGCTTAAGTATCGTTTAAAGTCTGGTGACACTGTTGAAGTTATGACCAGTAAAACACAAGAACCAAGTAAAGACTGGTTAAAGATTGTAAAAAGCTCTCGAGCTAGAACAAAGATCAAGCAGCACTTACTTAAAGTTGAAAGAGAAAAGAATAGAGAGATTGGTGAAGAGATGCTTGAAAAAGCACTTAAATCTTTTGGAACAACAATTAAAGCTGTAGATAAGAAAAATGATTTTAATAAGGCCTTTGATAATCTTAAGATCAAGAATATGGATGAGCTCTATCAAAATATTGGGGCAGGTAGAATTCCCGTAAAGAGAGTTTTAGAAAATCTTGCTTCAGTTGATTATGTAAATGTTGAAGATATTCAAAAAGAAAAAGCCACTAAGGAGACTCAGTCTTTATATAAAAAGTTATCTACCACCGCTAAAAAATCTTCGCATAAAGACAATGCCGTTATTGTTGATGGACTAGATGATATTGTTGTTAGAATGGGAAAATGTTGTAATCCGATTCCAGGGGATCCAATCATAGGGTTTATCACTCGTGGTCGAGGAATTACTATTCA
>CAXGOD010000426.1:0-2772 GCA_964011245.1 uncultured Bacteriovoracaceae bacterium
TCGCAGTAAGCATTTAAAGTAAGAGCTTCACATGAGATCCCTGCTGGACAGTCTAGCAGAATAAAGTCGTATTCTTTTTCGTGTGTACTAATAATATCAATAATAATTTCTTCTAATTTTAATTGGCTTTCAAATAACTCTAGTGACCCATTACAAGCCGATAGTAGGTGAAAGTTATTGTCTTTATAAAGACAATCCTCAAAGTCTTTTTGAGCTGTTACTAAGTCAAAAAATGTATTTTGAATGGGTAAACCCAACTTCAAAGATGTGTTTGCTAAGTTATAATCACAATCAATAAGTAGAGTTTTAAAACCTTGATTTGCTAGTTCTTTGGCGAATTTTAAAGAAATAGAAGTTTTTCCAACTCCACCTTTACCTCCAGTAATTGAAACGGTAACTGTCTTGTTGTTTTTTTCTTTTCTTTCAGCGAGTAGCGATTGAATCTGATGATGATTCTTAGTATTGAACGACATTAACCATTCACTAGTTTTCTGCATAAACTTCCTGTCCTCTCTTGAGCTCAACATCCTGTCGAGCCGCAAATGTTAAAAAATGTCTTTAATTAGAACTCAAACATTCCTGCTAAGATCCTCTCACTAGTCGCTGCCTCGATATCGTCAGGTACAGTCGCCCCAGTTCCAAAGAACTTCATTGGTATATTTGAGTTCGCATAATGCACGTTTAATAATGAACCATAATTTAAACATTGATCCATATAAGAAATTATAACTCCATTCGCAAAATCTTTATACTTGGAAAGAATTTTACGATTGTACATTTCTGAATTAATTGCTGATAGAGTTACTAGGAATTCTACCTGCTCAAATGAACGCTTTAAAGTATCAATAATTTTTCTTGATTCATCTCTATCATTTTCGTTTGTTTTAATGTCTAGAATGATGGATTTCTTGTCTGCGATTGCTTTTCTAGCTTCACTCATTAAGTGAGCTAAAGAGTCAACAGCTGTGATGTCTAAGTTGAATACCTGAGATGTAAAGTCTGCGCCTGCATTATCATTTGCTTGTTTTCTAAAACGAATAACCTTTACGTTCTCTTGTAAAACGGCAAGTTTTAGTGCCATTGAACTTTGACCACATGAGGCTTCGGAAAGAAGAACTGATACAACTGGTTTATCTTGTGAATCAGCTCTTGAAAATAAAGGCATATCTACAGCAATGGCATTATTAATTTCTCTTAAAGCAAATTCATAAACGATATCTGATTCATCAAGGTCTTCTCTTGTTAATTCAAATTTAGCTTTTTTAATAATATCACTTACAATTTTATCTGAAAGATCTAGAGTCTTAAGAGTTGTTCTTAGCTCTTTAATGCCTCTATGATCATCATGATGTGTTTCTTGTACAGTTACATTTTGAGTTAGCTCAAGTAGTTTTTTCTCAAGCAATTCTATTTGGTTTTGCTGGGACTTAAGTTGTTGTCTTAATTCTAAAGCAATTTCTGTACTTGCTGAGCTTACTGGAGCTGTTTCTCTATATTCAGCTTGCCTTTGCACAGGAGCAGCAACTTCTTGAACTTCAGGTTCGGTAAGGTATTCGTTAATTAGATTTGATTGATGAAAAGATCCTTCTGATCCCATTGTATCGTAACCAGCTACAACTTCTTCTTCGTAGTTCTCTTCAACAGATAAGAAGTCATCTAAGCCGCTTTTTATCTTTGATGAAGCTTTTGTTACAGAATTAACAACTTTATTTAATCCCATGCTCCCATAACCAGCACCATTTGCTGCTGGTGAATTTGAGCTATATGCATTTAAAGATTTATTAATATCTGTTGCTGGCTCTCTATAAAATTGTTCTTGTTGTTTTGGTGTAAGTACATGATCAACTTTAGCTTTTTTCTCATAGCTTTGTTCACTAATGGCAGCTGTTATTTCGATTTTAGCTTTTTTAAACGCTCCCTTTAAGCCTTTATTGGTAATGGTTTTGAGAATAATAGCATCTGGCCCTAGCTCTCTTTTAACAGAACTAATCGCCTCTTCTAACGTTTCACCTTCGAATTTTTTTACATACATAAGTTACACCCTAACTGTGCCTAAAGATCTGATATTAACCTCAGGACTTAATTCATTATGACTCACTACAATCAAATTAGGAATAAACTTTTCAGTCAGTCTTTTAAAATGTCTCCTGATGACAGGTGAACAAAGAACGACCATCTTTTCTCCCATTTGAGTAGCTTCTTCAATGCGCTCATTTAAGCTCGCTAAAATTGTTTGTGTTAGTCTTGGGTCAAGTGACAATTGCTGACCATGTTCAGTTTGGATCAGGTTTTGCGCCAATGACTCCTCGATTCCTCGATCTAAAGTGAATAATGGGATGTCTCCCGTTTCACCTTTCACTTTTTCAGTGATAGTTCGATATAGTGCCTCTCTCACGGATTCTGTCAGAGCGTCAGGATCCTTAATTATTGTACCATTTTCGGCAAGAGATTCAAGTATAGTTCTTAGGTCTCTTATAGAAACTCCTTCTCTAAGTAAGCTTTGCATTACTCTTAAAACAGATCCTAAAGGAAGAATCTCAGGAACAAGATCATCAACAATTTTAGGATACTCTTGTTTTAAGTTATCAAGAACATGCACAAGCTCTTGGCGACCAAACATTTCATGTAAGTTTGCTTTTATAATCTCAGTGATATGAGTTGCCAAAATAGTTGACAGGTCTACTACCGTATAGCCATTGTATTGAGCATCGTCTTTAAGTTCGTCATTAATCCAAACAGCATACTTCTAAAGAGAACTCACTTGAATCTGGG
>CAXGOD010000427.1:0-2764 GCA_964011245.1 uncultured Bacteriovoracaceae bacterium
CAGTCTTTTGCTGGACGTAAAGCAACTTTTATTCCCTCTATCTCAATCGGTTATGCAAAGCTAACTGTCTCAGGGAAAACCAGCTATCTTTTAGATGTAAACGGAACTGAAGAAACCATAACCCTAGAAAGAGATAAGGAAACATTTAACTCCAGTTATGCAACGTTTCAGTTAAAAATAAGAATTACTAAGCTTATGGGATTAACTTTCTCTGCAAAAACTGTACTGCCAGAGTTTGAAACTTCAGAAGCAAATAATAACTTAACATATAGAGCTGGCTTTTCTTGGGTCTTCTAAGTTAAAATCTCTATATGAAAATAATTCTATTTATTACTCTTTTATTTAGCGTTTCTTGCGCAAAAATCAGCTATGTTGCAGAACAAGGGATAGGACAACTGTCTTTAGAGTGGAATGGGGAAGACAATGAAAAAGTTCTTATGGATCCGAATGTAAAAGAAGAGCATAAGGAGAAAATTCAAAAGATTGAGAAGTACAAAGATTTTTTCTATAAGTTTTATAAAAAAGAATCAACTCCCATTTATGGTGAAACGACTTTTTTAAAACAAAAAGCTGTCAGTTATTTAGTGATAGGGTCCGAGAAAACTAATATATCACCAATTATGACTTCATTCCCAATTGCTGGAAGTTTTCCATATTTAGGTTTCTTTAAAAAAAAATCTGCTGAAAGTTATAAGAAAGAATTAGAAGAGAAAGGATTATCAACTTATATGAGGCCAGTTCTAGCGTATACGACTCTAAATAAGCTTCCTTTTTACGATAATATCATTTCTTCATTTTTTTATTATAAGGAACAACAACTTGCTGAAACAATATTTCATGAACTCATTCATACAGTCTTCTTTGTAAAAGATGAGGTAGACTTTAATGAAAGCCTAGCAGACTACTTTGGTCGAATGACAAGTTATGAATATTTTAATTACACTCCTGAAGAGAAGAAAAAATTAAAACATAGAATTGAGTCACAAACTAAGCTTATGCAGTTTGTGGCAACCATGACGAGTAAACTTAATTCTGAATATAAAAGAAATAAGAATATTTCAGATATTCAGGCAAAAGAAATCTTAGATACTTTTATTACCTCTGAGTTTAGAGTTAAGGCAAAAGAACTATGTGACTCTTTGAATTTAGAAAAGTGTTGGCCATTAGATCATAAGTGGAATAATGCCAAGTTCGCGGCTTTTATGACTTACTCTAAAGAACAAAGTCTTTTAGAAAAGTTACATAAGAAAACGAATTTACCTTTAAAAGACTTTCTCTTCTTTTTAGAGAAAAGGTATGTTGAGTATGAAAAGTCTGATGCCGATTCATTTGCACAATTTTTAAAAACAAAGGAAAACCTGTGAGCCATATTTTTTTCGTTGATCCAATAGAGAAGCTTAATATCAAAAAGGATTCTTCCCTTATGATGGGACTTAGTTTTATGGATGAGGGGCATGATGTCTATCTTCTATTTGAAAAGGACTTTTCAGTTTCAACTAAAGGTGAATCTAGGTTAACTCTATACCCCTACAGTGGGTCTTTTAAAGAAGATGGTTATTACCTTGAAGGTATAGAACTAAAAGAGTCTGTCGTGTATACAATTACAGAAAAAGATACCCTTCATATGAGAATAGACCCTCCTTATGATTCTCGTTACCAACGATATCTTTGGATGCTCGATTTCCTTGAGACAAGATCTAAGTGTCAAATCGTCAACAACCCAATCGGCATTATGAAACATAATGAAAAGCTTGTTGCTTATAAAAGAGAGAAAAGCTTAGAAAGTTTTATAGGAAGCTCTGTTTCAGGATTTAATACATTTGTAAGTGCACTTAAGAGTGATGGAATTAAAGATCTAATTTTAAAGCCTTTAGATCTTTATTCTGGAATTGGTGTTCAGAAAGTCGCCATTGATGATCCAAAACTCGTTTCTATATTTGAAGATAAAGTTAAAAAGTTTGAAGGGGCCATCATCACGCAACCTTTTCAAAATGAGGTATACGATGGTGAGATTAGAGCGATCTATCTTGATGGGCAGGAAGTTGGAAGTATCTTAAAAAAACCTGTCGCAGGAGACTACCTTGCTAATATCGCTCAGGGTGCTCGCTATGAAGCTCATACTCTGTCTCCTGAAGTTAAGAAGGAATGCGATGAAATGGCAAAAGAGTTATTAAAAGATGGCGTTAATTTTATCGCTTATGACATATTGGGAGGAGCAGTAACGGAAGTTAATGTAACCTGCCCAGGACTATTAGTTGAGGTATCTTATGCAATTAAGAAGAATTTGGCCCAAGTTTATGCTGCTAGCTTTCCTAATTCCAAGTAGTGCACAAGCAAAGATTAAAAAAGATGATATTATTGGGCACTGGTTATCAGAAAATAAAGACGGTGTTGTGGAAGTTAGAAAAGAAGGTGGTGATTATAAAGGTTACCTCGTTTGGATAATTAAGATTGCTAATGGTGAAGAAGAAGTTGTCTTAGATATTAAAAATCCAGATAAAGATCAGCAAAAGAGAAGTCTTCTTGGCGTGAGACTCTTTGAAGGATTTAAATTTGATGACGGAGAGTGGACAGGTGGAAAAATTTACGATCCAGACAGCGGTAAAACTTACAAATGTAAAATGAGTCTTGAAAAAGATAAAAAGTCTCTTAATCTTCGTGGTTATGTTGGGATTCCACTTTTTGGCAGAACGAGCCATTGGACAAAGATTAATGATATGTCTAAATATACTCTTCCAAGTAAAGTAGAGAAAATAGCTCCTCA
>CAXGOD010000428.1:0-2759 GCA_964011245.1 uncultured Bacteriovoracaceae bacterium
ACCCAACACACCCTTGAAGCCTTCTCCCCACTCTCACGAAGCTCTACTTGATAAAGTTCTAAAGGGGTTAGATCCATGATCAGCCCTTTTAGACAATCCCTATAATTAAAAGGCTCAAAGTCTCCAAAGGAAATAAGATCATACTCTCTAAAAGCCCCCTCAACTCTTAAGAATTCAACCATTTTTCTTAAATCATCTTTATCCGTCAAAGTTAGAAAATTTAGATATTGCACCTTTAACTCCTCACCTACTTTTGAAGTTTTAGTAAAAGGAGAAACAAGTATATTTAAAATCTTTAATGACATAGGAAGAGATTCGACTATAATTTTTTTAGCTGGAGAGGGATTCCATGTCGCACATGCCGCTACGACACGCCCTTGCTCCTTTAAAAGGATAAAGTTTGATGTTGAAAAGTCTTTCCAACTATTGAAAGCTCGTTCAAAAAATGCTCTCGTATACCCAAAAGGTTTATTCTTATGTTGTTTCTCCAAGAAGCTTAAGAGCTCTTCCCTATCAGAGTCTTTTGCTCGCGTGATATCAATATTTTTTAAATTAGTAACCTTCCTATAAGGCATAACTAGATTAACCATCTTATAATCACAGAGTTTTTTATAAACATAAGGAGAGCGATTATTATTTACTAAAGCTTGAGTCGCCTTTGCATTTCCCCCCATGAGTGCTGTTATAAAGTAATCAGCATTAACGTCACTCATCAGTTTAGAATTCCTTAGAATATCACCAAAGATTTGTTGCCACCGCATAGAGTATCGAACACCACCTTTAACTCTCAGATCTCCCAAATAAGCGATGCGGGCCTCTTGCCCATCAACAAAACCGTCTCTTATAGTCATAGTTGCAATGGCCTTAATGTTTTCCTCGTCTTTATCCCCTCCCATTACAAATACATCGTCAGCTTGGTAGTTTAGGAATGTAAAAAAGCTTGGGCTTCTTTCATAGCGAAGCTTAAGGTCTGAAGTTTGCATACTTGTTTCATTAAAGAAGCGTGTAATTTTTTCGTTATCTCTCTTTGTGAGAAGTCGAAACTCGGAATATGAATTATAGAGGTCTTTAAGTAGCATTTTTAATCAAATAGTTTATTGTTACATTCTGAGTTAAATAATTCATCTATTTTACCTAGTTGTCCAGTATGATGAACTTTAATGTTCATACTTCTGTAACTATAATTTCCAGCACCATTACTATCCATATACCATTTTCCATCTTTAAACATTAACCTCGAAAATGGTTTCTTACTTAACATCCCTTTAGAACTATTATCTGTTTGATATCCAGAATCCTGAATTTTAAACTCATATACTTCTTCTCCAGAGTCAGAGTCTATAGATTTTTTAGCATCAAATACAATTGAAGAGTGAGCAATAATTCCAGTATTCTGGATAGTTATATAAGAGACTTTATTTTTTCCATTTACTTGTTCAAACAATTTTTTTATCTGCTTACTTTGATGATTTATAGTTTTTTCTTTTTTCTTTAGTAATAGCTCTTCAGAATTATAAGTATTTCGAACATAGGCCTTTTCTGCTTTTTTCACTACTGACTCAATCTTATTTTGTATTTCTTGGGGGTCCCCCAGTTTTGCATAGTACTCTTGTAATCTTTTTATATACTCTTCATTGGATTTTTCAATATCTTTTAGAATTTTTTCTTTTTCTTTTTTTAATGCAAACATGCGAGCTTCTTCATTTTGAAACTTTCTTTTTGCATTCTCTCTTATGGCCATTTGTATCATATCGTTTTTATATTTCTCACCCATTGGGGGATACATAAATCTTGACCTATCTTTATTATAAAAAGCAGGATCTCTTTTAGAATAATTCTCAGGAGTAGTGAGCCCTTTATACCACTGCATTTTTAGAAACGAATCTTCTGCCATCCAGTTTTGTAAACGTTTCTGTAACATATGCTCAACTTTTGGATCCTTAGTAAAATCATATAGACTTGAGTATCCAGGGATTTCTACTGGCCCTTTATTTTTTATAATCTTATTAAAGATTTCTTTTATCTTCTGTTTATCTTCTGCTTTATCAGGGTTTAGCTTTTCCTTATCAGGAGCATAATAAGCTTGGTAAGTTGCAAAACGATGAAACTGAGAATGCCACCAACAAACACCTGTATCAAGACCAAACAAACCACCAGCATTATCAAATCCCATCATTCCTTTATGGGAACATAGAATAGACTGAAAATCTCGGGCCTTAAGTGAACAAAGTTCTTTTTTACTTTTTGGAGGTGATAGTTTTTGAGCACAAGGATCAAAGTCTCTATTCACAAGCTTATTTAAAATTTTAATATTGTCATTGGAAACTCTTGGAGATGCACCACTTTGTAAACTTCTACAGATTAAATTATCATCAGTGACTGTATAAGCAGACTCAACAGAAACAAGAAGAAAAAAACATAGGCTTGTTAAAATTCGCATTCTGTTACCCATTTATCATAGACCAAATTGAGTATCTATTTGGTTATAAACTTATATAGATAAGACCTCTCTATCTACCTTAAATTTTTATCGGCATCTCCGCCCTTCACCTTTAAATAGACTAACGTATAAGTCATTAGAATTACTTTGTTCGATAAAGAAAATAATCAGTTTGGATATCTTAATTTATAGTTTTTGAGCAAAAAAAAGCCTCCAAATGGAGGCTTTATATAGAAACTGTAATTTGTAATTACTTTCCTCTTCTGAACTTCTTGTTGAACTTATCAACTCTTCCTTCAGTATCAAGAACTCTTTGAGT
>CAXGOD010000429.1:0-2735 GCA_964011245.1 uncultured Bacteriovoracaceae bacterium
GTTCCAAATGAATTTGCTTCAACCAAAAGATCATATTTAGATTTACTCATCCAAGTACTAGAAGAAGTAGATACTGTTAATTCCCAAATTCCTTGACGAACTTTACCGTTTTTTAAAGTCGTTACATCAATGCTGGCCATTGAGTAGTCATGCATTGCTGTAACAATTGCTGTTTCAAAACTTGCTTCTTTTCCAGATGGATCATAAAGTTGAACATATAATAGTCCAGTGTATCCAGGCTCAATAGCAACTTTAGCTGAAAGTTTATTCATTGTTCCATCAACCATTACTGGGTATCTGTGGAAAGTATTTGCATCAATAGATACTGATTTTTTAGCAAATCCTTTAGTCGTTTTTCTAATTGTTGGATCAATTGAAGGAACCACAACATCAGTTTTCGCTAATTCAAATGGTCTATGAACAACATCTAAGATATTTTGTACAACTGTACCTTTTTGAATAACTTTATAATGAGCTAGATAAGTTGCTCCGGTTTTCATATTCTTAAGGTTTCTTCTTGAGTAGAAGGCCTTAGTTCTTCTGTTATTAAAAGTAACATGTGTAGAAATAAGCTTTTCTTTCATATTACCTTGATCCACGATATGGAAGTATTTAGTTGCTTCATTTGCGATACTCATTGTTCCATTTGTATTAAGTATCTCTACTCTATCAAGTTTTACATCAACACCAAGAGCAATGATTTGAGCTTTTTCTTCTAGAGTTCTTTCTCCATCCTTACCTAGTGTAAGTGTAAATGACTTAAGAGCTTTTACTTCTTTTCTATCGTAACCAATTTTATAATCATTTAGTACAACTTCAAAATATGTTTTAGAACCTGCATTTAGTTCAGCAAGATACTCTTTTAATTTATCTTTTGCAGTTCCAGCTTGAATTAACCCGTAACCTTGTTGAGCACGAGAAAGATCTTTTTGTTCAAAAGCCGTTTGTTGAAGAGCATCTCTCATTGCATAAACATAAGGCAATAATGAACCATTTGCTACTTGAGATCCTTTCTTATTAATTGCTCTTAACTTCTTTATTGTTTTAAGAAGAGATTTATCTTCTTGTTTAATTTTTCCAATAATTGCGGCCATTGTTCCTGCTGCAAGTGGAGAAGACATACTTGTTCCATTTGCTTGAGACATATAACCTTCTGCAGTTAAAACAGTAGATATTGCCGCTCCAGGAGCTACAATATTTGGTTTCATCTCACCTGTATAACTTGGACCAAGTGAACTAAAGAAAAACATGTTTTCATTCTCTACATTCGATCCATTTGGAAGGTTGTATTGATCATCTAATGTTTTCCTCGAGACGTTTGCACCAACTGTTACAACTGCTCCAGTATTACCAATATGGTTTAATGATCTAAACCCAGGTCCAGAGTTAGAGGCTGATACAAAGAATACTGTTCCAAACTTAGCCGATAAATCGTCTAGTAAATGAGAGTAAACACCTTTGTTGTATCTTTCATGAGAACCTAGGGAGATATTTACTACGTCTGGAATAATACCTTTTTCGTTATAGAAAGATTTATAAAGAGCTTTTATAATCGCTGAATCAGTACATGAAATCTCAGTACAAACCTTAAGGGCCATAATATTTGCTTGAGGAGCTGCACCTTCTAGTTTCATTTTTTTATCATTGGCAGCAATAATACCTGCAACGTGAGTTCCGTGCATTCCACCAGTTTTACCAAATCCTACGTAAAGATCCTCACCCTCTTTTTCTACAAGTACAGGGTAAGATATTAAGTTATTTCTGCTTGGGAATGTTACCATCCCTTCAGAACGGTTTTTTCTAGATGTCTTATTATAATCAATTTTAGCTACTGATTCTGACTTATTGAAGCTAAGATCAGCATCAGAGTCAAAATATACTTTAACACCATCTAGTGTATCAACAGCAACCATTAAGAATTCATCTTTTGTTTTATTATAATTAAGGTCTAAAAAGCCTCTAGACTCTTTACTTGAAGTTGAGAGCTGAGCATAGAAATCGTTTTCTTTAACGACAGTTGCAAATACTTTTCCTTCTGCCATTCCCTTAGGAAGTTTAAACTTCTTAGAATCAATTGTTATATCACCTTCAGCACTTACAGTTGTTTCAGTTAACTTTGTTCTTGTTTCTTGAGAAGCATCATACCAATAATCTACTCTTCCATTAAATCCAGGGTGGCTTGCGTCTACTCCTGTATCGATAACGGCAACCGTAACACCACGTCCAAGGTCTTCAGTTGTTTCACCATCAGATAATAGATCGTTAATCGCGACACTGTCTTTTGGAATAAAGTTTGTTACGTCAATAGTATCTGTTGATATTTTCGTTTTAATCGGTTTAACCGCAGTCGCTGGATTTTCAATTTGAGCTGCTTTAAGCTCTAATGAGCCTAAAAACTTTGCATCATTAATTTGCTCTGGAGATAGCTCAGCAATATAGAATGGTATCGTATTTCCAAGTCCCGAGTTTGGGTCATAAACAAGCTTACCGCCACCTTTAACAAGTGCCTTGATGGAAACTTGAACATCAGCTTTAGGAATTAAAATAAGAGTTAATGTTGGATGATTATAAAGTTTTACAACTTCTGTTTGTAAACTTTCAATGACCTTTTGATCATCTCTTATTTGCCTAACCTTTGGAGCATCGTCTTTAGGTACTAAGTTCGTTAATTTTGATGTTCCAGTTTGTTTTCCACAAGATTGAAGTACTAAACTTCCAAGTAGAACGGGTAAGAG
>CAXGOD010000430.1:0-2724 GCA_964011245.1 uncultured Bacteriovoracaceae bacterium
AGATAGATCAACAGAAACAACATCTTCAGCACCATTTACCATGGCAAATAAAGAGAAGGCGCCAGTATAAGAATATAGATTTAAAACAGACTTTGCTGTTTCAAATTGAGGTTTTAAAACATCTCTAACACTGGACATGTCTGTATATAGGCCTATGTCATAGTGTTGACCTAGGTTTACTTTATATTTTGCACCAAACTCAATAACTGTTACATTTTTAAAAGTAGTATTTGGGTCCATGCTACGAGGTGGCTCTTTAACAAGGCTCCCATCAACTCTTTTTTGCATCCAAACTTGAATCTTAACCATGTCGATATTGAAAACATCACTCATCTTCTTAAGAAGTGTTTGAATGATAAAGCCTTCATACTTGTCCCAGAAATTGGCATAGAATTGTATTAATAATTCTCCACCTAGGTACTGTACAAAAAGTCCGGGTATACGATCAGCTTCTCCAAAAATTAGGTAAAGATTGTTTCTCTTTTCCATAAGCTTGGTATCTTTTCTCGATTTAAAAGCAGCATGAACTCTTTGAGCAAATTCATTTTTAAAGTTTTTAATATTTTTTTCAAAGTTACCACTTCCACTTTTGGCCCAAAGCCTAGCTCTAACAAACTTATGTGTTGGATCGTGAAGCAATAAAGCGAAAGGTCTCTGTCTGTTCATCGCAACAATAAATCTTTCTTTTGGATGAAACTTCTCAGAGTAACTATCTAATGTAACCCAAGGATTTCCTTTTTCTAACATCTTGATTGAAACAGGGTGAATATCATATCGTGGAAGACGACTGGCATGAGCTGTGTGCTTAGTTAATTGTACCATAAATTAGTGTTCTCTAGATTTAATTAAGTTTTCTGTAACGTCCATCATTTGCAAAACGACGTTTGTGAAGTCAAAAGGATTTGAACAGAATTGATCTAATTCAAATTCGTCTAAAATATTTTCAGTTTCGCTAGACTTGTCTAAGGCGTATGGGTCAAAATCCAAACAAAGGTAATTTAACTTTTTAATAACTAAATCTAAATTTTTTTTACCAAGTTTGTTGATGTATTCTTCGAAACGTTGAAGATGATCCGTTTTGTCCCCGCTAACCATTACTAGCCTAGCATATTCCGGGTTTTTATTCATGGGTTCTTTTCTCATTTACTTGTGCTTACTGTCAAGAAATTGTTATGGCATTTGAATTGCTTATAGAGGAGTTGATGATAATAATTGGAATTATAATACATTGCATTGTTTTTTTGTTTTTCTTTCACTTACTTGTTTCTTTTAGTGATTCTAAGTTACTGATATCTCTAAGAGCATTGATCCCAAATTCTAAGGCCGGAAATAAGCTTTATCAGCAAACAATTACGTTTAGTTCTTCTCAGTTAAACAAAAGTAATCAATTTGAACTAATCCAGTACAAATATTTTACTGCTCTTATAAACGAGCTAATTGAAAGTGCTAGAAGATATGGAACAAATATTCATAGCTATTTGCCAGGCATAAAGGAAGGTCTGATAAAGGATATTCAACTAGATAAAAAGGTTTTTGGATTATTCTTAGGAGGGGTTTATCAATTTGTATTAGTCTTTATTCTAGGCTTTGTTTTTGTCACGACTATGATGGCGCAACTTGATTCGAATATTAGCTTCTTAGAGCTTCTAGTTCCAGTATCATTACAATTAATAGGACTAATTACTTACTGTTCTTTTTACATCTTCCTAAGAAAGATTCGTTTTAGTGAATTGTTTAAATACCTTTTTAAGCTTTATCAAATAAGAACATTATCCCAAGCACAATTACCTTTAAAAGAAGTTTTTAGTAGAGTCGCTCCTGATGAATTATCAGAGAAGGGAGATCTTAAGTTTTTTAAAGAAAAAATAATTCTCTTATTTAAAGAGATGAAAAACAAAGGGGCTATTGATACAGCAGACTTAGATATAAATATTAACGAGCTGTGGCAATATATTGAGCTTAGGTTTGAAAAATTTAACAAAGAGTTAGCCGCAATTAAGTTAACTCACTTAGCAATTTTCTCTCTAGGAGGCTATCTAGTGCTTCTTTTGCAGGTTTTCTCTAAAATTTCATTTTAGAAAACAATGTAGACTGACTGTCTGTAATTTGCTTTAATGCGGAGGATTTTAAATTAACAAGGAATTAAAGAAATGGCCGAAAAAATTATCTTCTCCATGTCGAGAGTATCAAAAACTTACCCAGGTAAAAAAACTGTTATCAAGGACGTTAGTCTTTCATTTTACTATGGAGCAAAAATTGGCGTTTTAGGTTTAAACGGTGCTGGTAAGTCTACTGTTTTAAAGATAATCGCAGGAGTTGATACTGAATACGATGGTGAAGTAAATCTATCTAAAGGTGTATCAGTTGGATACCTTGAGCAAGAGCCAACTTTAAACCCAGAGAAAACTGTAAGACAAGTAGTTGAAGAGGGGGCAGCGGAGCATGTTGCGATTCGTGATGCTTATGAAGCAATCAATGAAAAATTTGCAGATCCTGATGCTGATATGGATGCTTTATTAGCTGAGCAAGGTAAGTTACAAGATAAAATGGACGCATATAATATTTGGGACCTAGACTCTAAACTAGAATTAGCAATGGATGCTTTAAGATGTCCTCCTGCTGATCAAACATGTGAGCATTTATCTGGTGGTGAAAAAAGAAGAGTTGCATTGTGTAGACTCCTTCTTCAAGAACCAGATGTTCTATTATTAGATGAGCCAACAA
>CAXGOD010000431.1:0-2716 GCA_964011245.1 uncultured Bacteriovoracaceae bacterium
TAAGAGTGAGCTATGTGGAGGATGATTTTTTTCATATCGAAACTACATCTAAGCTTCCTTTTGAAAAAATTATCACTGTAGATAATAACCCCCTCGATCAATTTATGTCTTCTCGACGATTTTATGTGAAAACATACTCTGATACAAATCTCTACTATAATACAAGGTTTAGCTATGACCTTGAGTTCTCTTATATAGATGACACCTTTTTTAAAGCAACTGAGGAGAGTTGGCTTCTGTATAAGGAGTTTAGAGATAATCCCCTTGGTTATAAAGAAGAGACAGGTCAGAGGTATGATGATTTATTGGATGATGTAAAAAAAAGAAAATTAAAGATTCGTCCTCTTAGAGAGGGAATTCGCCAGTGGATTGCAAAGAATGAAGATAATGTTAGGGCAAAGAAAGTAAAGGTAATGGTTATTGATGATACGATGGAGATCTTCTCTGAGCTTGATGGGTCTAAACAGAGTTTCCCGTATTCAATAAATATTCAAAATCAACTAACAGATGATTTCTACCAGCTAAAAAGAACTAAGCCTCATCTTATTGCAATCCATTATGATGATGTAAATAATATGTTGAAACTCAATAAGTTAATTGAAAATATTAGTACTTATTCTCACTATGAACCCTATATTCTTATTTTTAATTATGATGCTGATGGAAAGATTGAAGAGTATTTGGATTATCAACACATTCTGAGTTTTAGAGGTACAGTCCATCTAGATACAATAGAACAAATGGCGAAAAAACTAGATAAAAAACTCTATCTTTCGGAAACAAAGGATAGAGTTTACTTTGAAACTTCAAGTGCAGAGTCTATAATAACCTTTTCTCGAGAAGTAAAAGTTATGGCAATGACTGAGTCTATTATCTATTTTAAGTCAGAAATTGAAGTTCCGATGTGGACAACATTTATTATGGAAGAGCCAACTAAAATGTTAGTTACAGTTATTCCCCATAGAAGCTCAGGTAAGTTTAAAAATGAAGGTAACTGTTACAGGGCCATGATTAATGGGCTTGGAGAAAAAGAGAAAAAAACATTAAGAAGAACAGTTAACAAGTCTCTAGAAATAGAGGATTAAATCAAGTTTGTCTGCTCAACCTTTTCTTTTTTTAAAGAGACAAAGCGAAGTTTATCACCAAAACGCAGTTTTAATGTTGTTGCAGTAACGGCATTAATTTTCGCTTTTCCACTATCTAAAATCTCAACTTTTCCAAGACATGCTTTAAAGTCTTTATCGTCACCGGAGGTTGAAATGATATATACATCAGATTCAATATCATCGTGTGAAATCTCAGCAACTTCTACAATTTTGCTTTCTTTTACTGCACGAACGTTATCGAGGTCAGCTTTCAGTACTGGTCCTGGTTCAAAGATCCCAACAAGACCTGAGAAGATAAAACCTTCTTGCTCTAGGATTCGTTTGGCAGGCTCTGTATGGGGATGAACTTGAGCTACAACATCTTGTGCAGCCTCTGGTAATAAATCAACTAGAATAGGAACTTCTGGCAAAAGCTCCTCTATAAATCGTTTACTTCTCATTGTTAAGTAGTCGGCTTGGGCAAAATCGATATCCATAAATTTTCTACCAACAGCTTCCCAAAACGGAGAGTGACCTTGATCGTTAACTCGTCCTCTCATTTCAGCAATAACTTTATCTTCAAAATATTTTCTGTCTTCGGCCATAAAAAGAAAACGGGATAACGACAAAAAACGTCCATTTTGACTATTTCTAAACTCTGGAGATAAAAAGAGTGAACAGATTTCAGCTGGTCCTGAGTGGATCTTTTCAAAATGAAGGCTTTGAACTTCTTTGGTTATACTGAGCATTTCTGATTTTCTATCTTCATTTTCAAGACGATAAAAATAGTAGGGCTCAAACCCACCAATTTTAGAGATGATTCCGCTCACCCCTACAATTTTACCAGTAAAAAGCTCTTCCATTACAAAAAGGTATGATTCTCCATTAGGTCTGTCGCCTCTGTGATCAAAACTTCTCTCAGAGATTAAAATCTTATTTTTAATAATGTCTCTGTCTTTAGGTAGAGATGTTAGTCCATGTCCCGAGTCCTCTAACAGGGACATCAATCCATCTAAGTCACCTTCTTTAATTGGTCTTATGACAAACATTATTTATCCTTATTTTATCTCGTTAATTGTCTTTTCAATAATTTCACAAACATTATCAATATCTTCTGTTGTCACTGCTCCCATAGGAAGTAAGAATCTGACACGAGTAGGGTTTGCACCAGCAATGAAAGAAAGAACACCATTATCAAAAAGTTTAAAAGTGAACTCTTTTGACTTTGCCATATCTCCTTTAAACAAAGTCATTCCAATCATGCCACCAATTCCCCATGGCCCTTCAATAAAGTCAGGAAGTTGTTTATTTAACTCATCTAATTTTGTTGCGAAATGTTTATGAATTGTATTTATCTTTCCATCTTTACCAAGGTAACCATTATTAGCAACTTCGTTTATTATATAGTAAGCCGCATTAATAGCTGACCCTGATGAAGTAAATGTTTGAGAGATTAGACCTGGTCTTGGCTTATGATCTTCTTTATAAATTGTTGCACAAATTTGAGAATTTTTTCCAATGTTTACCATATCAACTAACTTATCTAACTTGAAATATTGAAAAGCAAACATCTCTTCAGTACGCATAAAGGATTGAACTTCATCAACAATAATTGAAACATTTTCTTTCTT
>CAXGOD010000432.1:0-2713 GCA_964011245.1 uncultured Bacteriovoracaceae bacterium
ATCTGGGATGATTATACAACAAAAGATATTAAGGAAACTAAAAGTCATATAATTGTTAAAGCTTTCAGAGCAGGTGTAAGAGACCTTATTAAAAACCTGGGTCCAAAAATAAAGGACTGGAAATGGGGAAATCTGCATAAGTTTCAACCGAAACATCTATTTGGTGGAAAAAAAGTGTTAAGTTTTTTTAACCTTAAACAAATGGCCATGCCTGGCTCCCTGGATTCTGTTTGGAAAGCACATTTTAATCTTTCAAATAAACAAGAACCATTCAAAACAGTCGCTGGGCCAGTAACAAGACTCAGCATTGATCTAGGTGCCCCTGAAAAAGCTATGTTTTCTATTGATACTGGGCAAAGTGGATGGCCGCTAGATCCTCATTACGGAGATCAATATGAAAAATGGAAAAAGGGGGAACTTATTCCAATGGTTCGCGATATGGAAAAGATTAAAAAGAATTATTCAGATAGACTTTTAACTTTAGCCCCATAAAAAAAAAGCCCCGTTAAGGGGCTTTTTTTATTCTAGTACTTTGCTTTTTTGTATTTAATTTTTGATATATCTACTACTGTCGCATCACATTCATATGGGTCCATATCCATATCTATCAAGACTTCCATGCCAAGTGGAGGTGATGCGATATACTTTAATGTTCTCTTGGTTCCTATCGCAGACGTAGCAAGCTCATTACATTCTTGTTCACTTATATCACGAGTAACGTGTCTTCGTGTTGAATAAAAATAACGATAACCATCTTCTTCCCAGTCACCTAGGCACCAAAGATATTGGCGGTTAGCGTAAACGCTAAGGTTAGTTTCTTCATTAGGTCTCCAGGTTTTCATCATATATTGTCATGATTTTGAATAAATCTGGGCCTTGTTTGTAATTATTTCTTGAGCGTCTAAACTTTAGACAGAAACACAGATTTGTTATAGATTGCCCTCTATGAAGCTTATACATGGATTTTTCATCCTACTAATCAAATTCTATCAGTACTTTATCTCCCCTCTTCTAGGGAGTAATTGTCGCTTTTACCCAAGTTGTTCAAGCTATGCTGTAGAGGCCTTTGAGAAGCTTCCAATTCATAAGGCCATATTTAGAACGACTTGGAGGATTTTAAGATGTAATCCGTGGAGTGCAGGCGGGGCTGATCCTGTTTGTAAAAACCAGAACTGTAAGGAGCATGATTAAGGAAAACTTTTATTTTTCTAAAAGGTAAAAGCCAAAACCATATTACAAAAGATAAAAAATTATTTTAATCTCCCGTTTAGAAAATTAGAGTCATTGACAGCAAAGGCTTTATTCCTAGCAGAATGGGCTACTTCTTAGTAAGGTAGATTTATGACAAAAGAAATAAAGGCAAGATCTTCAGCAAAACAGTCTCGCAGCAAAGAAAAGAAAATAAAGCTGATTGAGGTTACTAAAGAGCTTATAGGAGCAAAAGGAAGTGCAGATGTAAGCATGCGTGAGATTGCATCAAAAGCAGAAATTCCTATCGCCAGTGTTTATCACTACTACCCTAATAAAGATGCCATATTAGCAGAAATCATGCAGGATATATTTACTGCAAGTAGTGACAAGATTGAAGTCTTATTTAGATCCATACAGCAAAAAAAAGACCTCAGAGAGATAATTGAAGTAACGGTAAACAACTATATTGATATCTTCAAACAAGACCCGGCTCTTGCTATTGTTTGGGCAAATGTTCAGGCCAGTCCAACTCTTTTAAAAATGGATATGGAAGATACTAAGAAAAACGCTAAACTTATTAGTGATATTTTAACGAATAAATTTCCAGGTTTTGACTATCAAGAAACGATCACTGCCTGTTTTTCACTTTTAAGTTACGCTACTTATATCTCAAGAATAGTTGTTTTTTTAGAAGAAGAAGAAGCTAATGAGCTCAAAGATGAGCTAAAGATTACCATCGCCTTAAGAGTTCAGTACCTACTAGATCACTAAAGAACATTTACAGGATCAACATCAATTTTATATGAAACAGAGCTTATGGTTTTGTAGTTATCTTCAAACGTAGAAAGTAAATTATGGAGTTGGTTAACATTTTCACTTTTTAGCATGATCGCCCAAGTAAATTGATTGGCCTTCTTCTCAATACTCATAGGAGTCGGGCCTAAGATTCTTACATCAGGGAAGTTTTCAAAACTTACTTTCTGTATATTCCTAGCAACATCATTTATCGCGTCAATAACTCTTTCTCTAAAGCGAGAACTAAAATAAATCATAGCGATACGACTAAATGGAGGACAGAAACATATTTTTCGAAGGTTCATTTCTTCTTGATAGAACCCATCGAACGAGTGATCTTGAATATACTTAAAAAGATTATGCTCAGGATTCATGGTTTGTACAATAACTTTACTGTCATCAGCAAACCTTCCTGCTCGTCCAGCAACTTGTTGTGCTAGTTGATAGGTTCTTTCTGTTGATCTAAAGTCAGCATAATTTAACATTGAATCTATACCTAGCATGACAACGAGATTTACTCTTTCAAAATTATGTCCTTTAGCAAGCATTTGAGTCCCTACTAAAATATCAATATCTTTATTATGAAAACGGTTTAGTTTTTCTTTAAGCTGCTTTATATTTGAGATCTCATCTCTATCAAAACGGTCTGTGACATATTGAGGAAAAATAGATTCTAATACATCTTGAACTTTTTCAGTACCAAAGCCTTTGTTCATCATAGTAATAC
>CAXGOD010000433.1:0-2701 GCA_964011245.1 uncultured Bacteriovoracaceae bacterium
TCTGCTCACTGTACCTTTTGTCTACTAGAGTAGGTCGGCCCCGGTTATCATACTCAAGCTTTCCCCCCCAGACTTCATTATCATGTTCAAAAATCATACAAAGACTTTTTTCCTTTATAAAATCAAAAAATATTTGTTTGTAGGTGGTAGTAACTCCTGGTTCAATATCGTAACCCATTACCCAGGGAATGTGAAGATGGTGACCCATTGGAACTAAATCTGCCATATAAATATAATTATCTGTATATGGGTGCATCATATAAGGAGTGTGACCAAAGCTAATTTTAAAATGGACCTTGTCACTGCCATCTTCAATTAAAACACCTGTCTCTTTTGAAACTAAGTTAAGACTTTCTTTATCTTTATAAAAATCTAGTAATGGCATAAAAGTTTTTATATGGAATGATCCAGCATCTCTTAATGTCGCTTTTTGAGAATACTCATAGTGCTCTTTATGGACATGAACTGTGGCATTTTCAAAAATTACGTCTGTTCCATTTTCACCTTGTCCTAGACCACCAACATGATCAAAGTGCAGGTGTGTAATGATAATATCAGTTATATCTTCAGGCCTTAAATTCACTTTACTAAGAGCATGAACTAAGGGAGATTTTTCACTCTGAATATCGAATTGATTTTGAAATTTTTCGTTATGATAATCTCCAACACCAGTATCCACTAGGATATTTTTATTTTTAGTTTGAAATAGCACAACACGTAAACTCATATTTATTCGATTAAAATCGTCGGGTTTGATTTTTTTTTCCCATAGAGGCTTGGGAATAATCCCAAACATAGCACCACCATCTAATTTAAATGTGGCCGGATGTATTAATGTGGTTTTCATATCTATACCTTTTGTTTGAAATATTATAATTCAAACAAAAAAAATTCCTACTTAAAAAGATGAATTTTTTTTATTTGTGATTCTAAGCGTTGAGAGTGGTGAGAAAATTGAAACCACGCGTTTTAAATAAACTTGTAATTCTTAACTTCCTACTGTTGTAATACGAGCAAATATCACTATAATTTAAGCTGATTTAACAAAAGTTTAGACATAGTAAGTCATATATTTTTTTGATAATAATTTAAGGAGTGAGTATGAACGTTCATGAGTATCAAGCAAAAGACTTGATGAGAGAGTTCAACATAAATGTACTCAACGGTGGAACTGCAAAGACACCTGATGAGGCCGTTGAAGTTGCTAAGAAATTAGGTGGAAGTGTTTGGGTTGTTAAAGCTCAAATTCATGCCGGCGGCCGTGGTAAAGGTGGTGGTGTAAAAGTTGCTAAATCTTTAGACGAAGTTAAAAAGTATGCTGAAGACATTATCGGTATGACTTTAGTAACTCATCAAACAGGTCCTGAAGGTAAGAAAGTTAATTTAATTCTTATCGAAGAGGGATGTGCAATTGAGCATGAGTATTATGCTGGTATCGTTCTTGATAGAACTAAAGGTAGAGTTACATTCATGGCATCTCGTGAAGGTGGTGTGGATATTGAAGAAGTAGCTTCAAAAACTCCAGAGAAAATTATTAAGGTTTCTGTTGATCCAGCTGTTGGTTATACAGCTTCAATTGGTAGAAAACTTGGTTTTGGAATTGGACTTAAAGGTGAAGAGCTTAAAAAAGCTTCTAAATTCTTTGAAGGTCTTTACAGAATGTATATGGAAAAAGATTGTTCAATTGCTGAGATCAATCCACTAGTAACAACTGCAAGTGGTGATGTTCTAGCATTAGATGCAAAACTTAACTTTGATGACAATGCTCTTTTTAGACATCCTCAAATTGAAGAATTAAGAGATGCAACAGAAGAAAGTGAACAAGAATTAGAAGCAGGGAAGTTTGGTCTTTCTTATATTTCTCTTGATGGAGATATTGGTTGTTTAGTTAATGGTGCCGGTCTTGCGATGGGTACATTAGATATCTTAAAAATCTTTGGTGGGGAACCAGCAAACTTCCTAGACGTAGGAGGCGGGGCTACTAAAGAAACAGTTGAGAAAGCATTCTCAATTATTCTTGAAGATGAAAATGTTAAAGCAATTATGGTAAATATTTTTGGTGGGATCATGAAGTGTGATGTTATTGCTGAAGGTGTTATTGCTGCTGCAAAATCATTAGATCTTAAAGTGCCTCTTGTTGTAAGACTTGAAGGGACAAACGTTAACCTAGGTAAAAAACTTCTAGGAGAGTCTGGATTAGCAATTACTCCAGCAGATGACCTTGCAGATGCAGCTAAGAAAGCTGTTGCTGCTGCAAAAGGAGAGTTATAATGGCCATTTTAGTAGGTAGAGATACAAAGTTAATGACAGTTGGTATCACTGGTAAACAAGGAACTTTCCACACTGTTCAATGTAAAGAGTATGGAACAAATGTTGTTGGTGGTGTTACTCCAGGTAAAGGTGGAACAACTCACGAAGGGATGCCAGTATTTAATACAGTAAGAGAGTGTATCGATAAAACGCAAGCAAACGTTGCTATGATTTTCGTTCCACCTCCATTTGCAGCAGATTCAATCTTAGAATGTATTGAAGCTGAGATGCCACTAATCATTGCGATTACAGAAGGTATTCCAGTAAATGATATGATTAAAGTTAAAAGTGCGCTTCAAGGATCAAAGTCAAGATTGATTGGACCAAACTGTCCAGGAATCATTACTCCAGGTGAAGCTAAGATCGGAATTATGCCAGGTCATATTCATAT
>CAXGOD010000434.1:0-2693 GCA_964011245.1 uncultured Bacteriovoracaceae bacterium
GCTCCTCTTTCAGAGGAAGTGAATTAAATTGATCGCTCATGGCCACAAGTTATGACATTCGACTCAACATGGCAAAGAATTACTAAACTAAATCAAGCTTTTGTACTTAAGATCATCCAAAAAGACAACGCCATCATATTCTTTAGCGTGAAAAGGTAAATCCAAGATTGGTTTTCTTGGGTGCTCAGTCTTGTAGACATTAATACCTTTTCGGAAACGAGTCGGGTAGTAATTCATCTCAATTATAAGCTCAGCTGCTCTATATTTTAAATCAGAAATTGATCTTAAATAGTCTTTAACCTTTTGGGTTTTACAACTATCAATTGCTTCTTCAACTTTTGCTTCATCATACTCAGATGCTTCGAACTCTTCACTTTCTTTTTCTGGGTTATGAGGTACAGGTAAGTCTCCTGTTTTCCAAAGTACACCTTCATCTGCGGTTGCAAATGGATCAACAGGTCTTCCATTTAACCATATATTGTAATGAACATGAGGAACTCCAAATGGAAATGTAACAACACCATCTAGGCCACTGTATCCAGTTATAGCAATAGGCTGACCACGTTTAACGATATCACCCGTTTTAACTAGAGCACGGGCAAGATGAACTGAGCATGTCATAAGACCATCTCCATGATCTATAATCATCTTTAGCCCACCTCTATTAAATTCCGCTTTAACACAAACAACTTCACCTGGTGCTGCTGATAATAGTTCTGTTCCAATAGGTACAGCAAGGTCAGTTCCGTTATGACTATTATAAGTTAAGTCTCTATTTCTAAAATCGACTGCCTGAGTTTTTTGAACTGACCATCCTTCTGAAGCAGGAGTTTGTTTATGGTTAAATAGACGAGAAAGAATAACTTTTTTGTCTGTTACAGATTTTCCACGCCAAAGTGGTATCCCAAGACCTGGATAAAGCATCGCCAAACTAGAAATACCAAATTTGCTTTTTGGCACATCCTCCTCACCTTTAAAAACGATTAGACTTTGTTTTAATCTTGTACCAAGAGGTGCTAGCCCCATTGTCTCTGCAAAAAATCTTACTTTGTTATTCATATTAATTTCTCCTATACTTAGCATATGACTAATAGAACAAAACTCGTAGCGATTTTAGCATTTACCTTACTCGCAATTTGTAATATGGCTTTTATGCCTTATTTCGGCATCAGAGGGAGTCTTCAAGGTCTTTTTTATTATGGGGAAAAAGATATTACTCATATTTTTCTAGCAACGAATCAAAAGCAACTTGGAGTCTAGATGTGGGTTGAACTCTCTTGATTATTATCGAGAAGAATGTAAAGATGAGTAAACTTCAGTACTTTGACTCCTTTCGCTATTCTCAAGAGTTTTTCACTCAAGTCTGAGAATTGAGTGGAGTTGTTGTTTTATTCTGATCGCCTGTTCTTTCTTAGGAATATATTTACTTAGAGTGTGTTCACAACCTTGGTAATCTAAATAGGTAATGCTAAATTTTGTAATTGTTTTTTCTTTTATTGAATAAGCGACATACTCTCTAACATTCAGAGACTTAATATTTCCAATCCTAGATACCATTTTTTTGTGTAGAGAACCATATGGAACAATACTTGATGTGATCGTTCCATTTATTATGAGGACTTGAATAGAATTAAAATATTGAGCAAAAGCTAAGTAAATGCTTATAAGTGCAATTATTGGAAAAATAATAAAAATAACCATAGAAGGATCTTCTGGTATTTCAAAGAAGATCTTATCTAAAGCTTTGAACAAATTGACATCACTATCTTTTAACAAAAAGTAACCAGTTAATGTAACAGTGCTTGTGCATAATAATGCCATCTCTATTCTACGAAATTCTATTGGCCACTTTATTTTGAAAACTTTGCCGTGGGATGAATATGTCTCGACTACAGATGGAAGGGAACCTATAAGGTCTTCATCAATAATTAGTTTTTGATTTTGAATATTATTCGAATCAAAGTACTTTTTGAAAGTTCTTAGAAAATTCTTCATACCTACAAAAGTTAACTAGAAATTTGATTCTCTGATTGTTTAGCTTCAAAAATCTTATCAGCTTTATCAACAACACTCTGGCAGTCAGGACTTAGATTGATTACTGTTACATCTTTTCCAAGCTTTCTGTACTTGGCCACAATATTATTAATAACTTCAATACTAGAGTAGTCACAAACTTTTGAGTTTTTAAAATCCATTACAATCTCATCAGGATCTTCTGATGGGTTAAAAAGAGCAACAAAACTTTGCACTGAACCAAAAAATAATGATCCTGTTAATTTATAAACTTTTGAACCATCTTTATCAGCGAATTCTTCAGATTCAATATCTACTGATCTTTTCCAAGCAAAGACTAATGCTGAAGCGATAACACCACAGAATACTGCGATTGCGAGGTCAGTGAAAACAGTAACACTTGATACTAAAACGATAACAAAAGCATCTGATTTAGGAATCTTATTTAAAATTCTAATACTCGACCAAGCAAATGTACCGATAACAACCATGAACATAACTCCAACTAAGGCGGCCAGTGGAATTAACTCAATAATGCTTGAACCAATTAATATAAAGAATAGTAAAAATAGTGCAGCACTTGCTCCTGAAGCACGACCTCTACCACCAGAGTTAACATTAATAATAGATTGTCCGATCATGGCACAACCACCCATACCACCAAAAAAACCTGTTACGAT
>CAXGOD010000435.1:0-2687 GCA_964011245.1 uncultured Bacteriovoracaceae bacterium
AAAGAAATTTTGTGGGTTGGTGCGTCATCCAGTGTTCCCACCGAATATCAAAATGCTGATAATATATCAAAACCAGGACACGTATTAACTCCAGAACTAGTAGACTCCCACACCCATATTGTATTTGGAGGTGATCGCTCTTTTGAGTACACAATGCGCTTAAATGGTGCTGACTATGAAGAGATCGCTACTGCGGGCGGTGGAATACTTTCTACCATGAAAAACACTAATGAAGAGAGCTTGGAACAACTCTTTGCTAAAGCCGTGGAAAGAATTGAAAGACTAAAAAACTACGGAATTGGTACTATTGAGGTTAAAAGTGGGTACTCGTTGAGTTATCAACGTGAAATGGATATTACCCGACTAATTCACAAGCTTAAGGGTCATTTTCGTGGAAAAGTCCAAATACACAATACTTATTTAGCGGCCCACGCAGTTCCAAAAAATTACGCAAGTAGTGAAAAATATATGGATAAAGTTGTCATACCACTACTAGAAGAGTTATCCCCAGAGGGTATAATAGATAGTGTGGATATCTTTCATGAAGAGGGATATTTCTGTAAGAAAGACGCGGAAAAGCTTTTTAGTAAGGCAATCGAGCTCAAGATACCTGTAAGAATTCATGCTGATGAATTCAATGACAACAAAGGTGCAATTCTAGCTCATAAACACAACGCACTTAGTTGTGATCACCTATTATGCACAGGACAAGATGGCATAGATACCCTATCAAAATCCAATACAGTCGCTACACTTTTACCAGGTACTGCATACTTCCTAGGAAAGCCCCTGGCTAATGCTCAAAGCTTTCTAGATTCAGGCTGTAAAGTAGCTTTGGCCAGCGATTATAACCCTGGCTCATGCCACTGTGATAACCTGTTACTGCTTGCGTCTTTGGCAGCAAAGAATATGGGATTTAATATTTCTCAGCTCTGGTCGGCAATAACCTTAAATGCTGCACACAGTCTAGGCCTCCATGATCAAGGTGCAATTATTCCCGGTCTTAGGCCAAGGTTTTCTTTATTTAATGTGAGTAGCGTAGATGAAATTACTTATAGTTGGGGAAGAAATTTTAGCGTTTCTCTTTAAGAAGCTTCTTTATTTTTAATATGAAGTTATCATCCATAAAATCAAACTCTTCATTAGTGAAGTGAACAACTTTGCCTTTATGAAAAACAATAGATGCGGGAATCTTTGATATAAAAAATCTGCTAGTTAAGTTGCTTCCATTATCGCTATAAGATTCAAAGTTTAACTTGTACTCTTTTTCAGTCTTTTTTATGGCTTTATTAGGCTTTTCGTCATCATTGTTAATTCCAACGACCAACACTTCATCTTTAGGAAACTTATCAACAAACTTCTTTAAGGTACCAAACTCTGAAATACAAGGCATACACCAACTGGCCCAAAAGTTAAGTAAAACGATCGGCTGTTTAACTTTTTTAAAATTAACTTCTGTACCTTTAGTTGTTTTGACTTTTAAATCTTGAAAAACTGCTTCAAACGCTGAGTACTTAGTCTTTTCAGATTTTAACTTTGTTGCACCTAATTCACGCCCACTCATAGACATCTGCACAACCATTAAAACAGTAAATACGATTGATAGGAAAAGTGCTGGCAAAAATTTCTTCATTCTCTTTAACCCCAAAGCTAGAGACAATTATAGTACAACGAATTTAATAAAGTTAGTACGGCTGAAATTACCTATGAATGAAGATATTAAAACCGACAATTTTGAACAGGATGTAAATATCCTAAATAATGAGCAAGGTCAAAGTTTAGTTGAGTTTGTAATGCTTCTTGCGGCCATACTTTTGGTATCAATGTCATTCATGAAAATTGTAAATGGAAATATTGGTAAGTACTGGGTCGGTATGGGACAAACTCTTCTATTAGATGTTGATTCAAATCAAAAACTAAAATTACGCTAAAATATTTAAAGGTGAGAAATGAAAAACTTTATCCTATCCATAGATCAAGGTACTACTGGTAGTACGGCACTTATTGTTAACAAGAAAACATTAGAGGTTGTTGCTAAAAAAAACTTTGAGTATGAACAAATATATCCAAAACCTGGGTGGGTTGAACATAACTTAAACTCAATTTGGGATTCCGTTAAAAAAGCAACTACTGAAGCATTAAAGATTGCAAATATAACAGGTGATGATATTTATTCAATTGGAATTACCAACCAAAGGGAAACAACATGTGCGTATAAGTCGGATGGTACTCCACTAGAAAATGCTATTGTATGGCAAGATAGAAGGACTGCTCAGTTTTGCGAATCAAAAAAAGAAACTTATAAAAATCTTCAAAGCAAAACAGGACTTCCACTTGATCCGTACTTCAGTGGAACAAAGATGCGCTGGCTCTTAGACAATAGTGATAAAGTAAAACAGGCGTTTAATAATGATGATCTCCTATTTTCAACGATTGATACTTATCTAACGTATAGACTTACCGGTAACACATCCTTTGTAACTGAGCCATCTAACGCTTCAAGAACATTGCTTATGGATTTAGATTCATGTCAATGGGATGATGAGCTCTTAGCTTTTTTGGAAATTCCTAAAAAGTCATTACCTACTATAAAAGATTCCTTTTCAAACTTTGGAGAAACAAAGGGTTTAAGTTTTTTACCAGATGGTATTCCAATTACATGTATTCTCGGTGATCAACAAGCTGCA
>CAXGOD010000436.1:0-2685 GCA_964011245.1 uncultured Bacteriovoracaceae bacterium
TGTTCCATCTAGCTCTTGATTAATAAATTTAGTGTTTAAATAATTAAGGCCTATTCCAAAAGAATAAGACTGAATCCTCTTTATGAGTAGTGAGTCGATCTCAAAATCTTGAGCAGTGACATTATCTCTGAGTCCATTACTAAAAATCTTCGATTTTGCACCTAAACTACTTAACAGAAATAAGTCCTTATCATCCACTTGAACATTTTTAACTAGTGCAATGGAAGCAGGAGATATCTCATTAGATGAAATGTTTTTAGACTTATAGTTTTGACTTGTACTTTCAAATTTAAGTCCAAAGTTTAACTTTTTGTAGGCCTTGTCCTTTCTAGGAATTAAATATTTGTTAGACGCAAGTCCAAGTGGATCATATCGTTTTTTTGTTTGTTTATACTGAAATCTTTTATTTACGATTACTTTCTTCTGTGGAAGTTTATGAGCGATTTTTTTCTGTTTTATACAAGTATAAGGAATTGAGATGAGCTTGTTATTCATTTTTAGAATATCACTACCCTTTGTCATTCCATTTTCTTTTTTGACTGCCGTCATAAATTTTTTGTATGAGTATTGCTTTTGGTATTTAAAGTTAGAATAAATCTTATAAACAGAATCCCCTTTTTTGACCATATGACTGGTAAAGCAAACATTTTTTTTTGCCCAAGAGTTAAAAGAGAATAAAATTGAGAGTATTATTAGAATTTTCATAGTTAAATATTAGTATTTTTTGAATGATTTAAAAACTGGGTAAAATACTCATGAAATAAAGCTTAACATATTGATATTTGTTTTAATCCAGTTTTCAGTATTATCAGCGTTATAAGAAAATACTTGAACATTTAACTCTGAAACTTCTAGCTCTAGCGAATTAATTAACTGGTTAATTACATAGATTGAGGGATCTATTGTTTGAACAGATAGTTCTTTTTCCAAGTATTTTGAAATGATCGGATAATGTGTACAACCAAGTAATAAAATGTCGAAATTATACTTCTTTAAAGAATGAACTTCTTCATCAATATCTAATTTAAGTTTTGAAAATTCCTCATATTTTAATCTCTCAATAGTTGTCGCTAATGATTTTAGAGGCAATACAGTAATGGTTTGATTTGAGTCATAACTCTTAATCAATTCTTGAAATCGTGATGAATTAAAGGTTGCTTTTGTAAGTATAAGGCCTACATTTTTATTTTCTACATCTTGCTTATTTATGAAGTTTAAATAAGGTTCAATACCAACAAAAGGTATATTAAATTCAGAACGTAGTTTGTCTATCGTCTCAGCTGTTGCTGTATTACAAGCTATAAGGACACCATCAACGCCCTTTACAATAAGTTTTTTTGTCATTGAAGTCATCTGATTTAACATAAAGTCTTGGGATTTATGCCCATAAGGAACATTCTTTTCATCAGAAATATAATAAAACTTTGAATGCAGATTTTTCTGAAGTAATTGACTTAATATTGTTAGGCCACCTACTCCAGAATCAATAATTCCAATTTTTTTCATATTAGACCTATCAGTGTTTGCGGTAGAAAACATAGTACTTTATAATATCTTTTTCACTTAGATGTTCAAAAATCTTATTACATTGATTACAAGTAAAAAAGATCTCTTTTGGTATAGCTGTAGTACCCATTGACCACCAGAACCATTCTATAAGTGTATAATTAATCTTAATATCAACACCTTCGTCTTGAACTGTAACTCCACAGGTGCACTTTTTAAATTTATTTAAGTCTAGATGATTCATTTTTATTAATTCTGCTTGTAAGATAATTCTTAATACAACTTAAGGAATTTTAATATATAATATTACAAATGGGTAAAAAATTTCTTTATATATATTTAATAGCTTTATTTGCACTTAACTTAGTTCAATCGATGACATTTGAGCTTAGTTATGACGAAGCGTATTACTGGATGTACTCTCAGTTTTTAAGCTTTGGTTATTATGACCATCCTCCAATGGTTGCTTGGTTGATTAAACTGGGTTCTATCTTTGGTCATAATGAATTTGGTGTTAGGTTCTTTTTTAATCTCTTAGGAACATCAAGTATCTATTTTCTATGGAAAATAACAAATCAAAAAAATATTAAAACCTTTATTGCCCTTACTCTAAGCCTGCCACTGATTCAAGCCTCCGGTTTTTTGGCGTTACCAGATACGGGGCTTATATTCTTTGCCACACTCTTTTTGTATTTTGCTAAGGATTATATTAAAAATGATAACCTTAAAAATACAATAGGACTTGCGATTACCATTCCTCTTATGTTTTATAGTAAATATCATGGCTTAGTAGTTGTATTATTTACAGCTTTTTCAAACTTAGACTTCCTAAAGCGTAAGTCCTTTTGGATAGTTGTGGCGACAACAGTTCTTCTTTATCTTCCACATATGTATTGGCAATATCAACATGATTTCATAACCTTTAGATTTCATCTATTCGGTCGTGGTGAAAAGTTAATAGAAGCAAAAAATATATTTAATTACCTTTCTAGCCAGGTTTTATTGTTTGGTGTCTTTAATATATTTGTACTTATTTATTTAATAAGATTTGTTAATTTAAAAGATAAATGGGAGAGAATCTTATTTACAAATGTTTTTGGTTTTCTAATATTGTTGTTCTTTGTGTCTTTTAGAAATCAGATAGAAGCAAATTGGACGGTAACAGCTTGCAACCAAGTG
>CAXGOD010000437.1:0-2682 GCA_964011245.1 uncultured Bacteriovoracaceae bacterium
CATTCATATCATCAATCGCGTCCGCTGCACTACCTTGGTAAGTGTTACCACCATCAGTTGTTTCACTACCCACACCTGTTTTTTTGAATTGAGTTGCTAGCTTTAGATCAATATCATTATAAGTATCATCGATCGTTTCTTGGTTAGACTGAACTGACTTTAATAGTTTCGCTAACTCATCATACTTTGTATATTGATATGGAACTCCTCCCATCTGATCAATCATCGCTGTACACTCTAAAACCTCAAAGACTGTTTTATTTAAGTTGTACTTTCCAAGTGCGACATCTGTTTCTGACAGTGATGGAAGTAAAGATCTAAGCTGCTTTAAAATATTCTCTCTTTCATATTCAAGGTAAAGCATGGACCCTTTTCTTGAAGCAACTTGAGACTCGTATCTTGCAACTTCAGACTTGTCAGCAATTGAGTTAGCTTTTCTTTTCCTAGCATCTTTTGCTTGCTTTAAAGAAGCTTGATAAAGATCCTTTGAAATTTTACTCTTTTGATTATTTGCTACTAAACTCCAATATAAACGACGAAGACTAATATTATAAACCTTCTCGTTAATCTTGGATTGCAACCTGGCCTGCTTGGCCATAGAGTTTGCATTTTCAAGTCTTCTTCTTGTTAACCTTCCAAACAAATCTTTCCATAGATCAATATTGATCTCTAAAGCATATGTCTTAGTTGTTAAGTCTTTATATGTATCAGACTCATTTGAGCGAACATCAGTTGCTGCGTATAAGTTACCTTGTACACCATAACTAAAATTCTTTTTAATCCCTATTTGATATTGAGTAATTGGAGAAAAAACAGGCATAAATGGAATAAGCCCTTTCTCTTTCGTTTTAGTGTAATTGTAACCAGCATAAACATCAGTACCCAACTTATCGTTGGCCTCTCCCTCTTTAGATTCTGCATCTAAAAGAGTTGATTTAATTTCATCTAGCTGTGGAGTTACTTCTTCTTTGGCCAATTTCAGAATACTCTCTTCTGTAATGACTTTTTCTGATGACTGGGCCCAAAGAGACATGGGTACCAGTAGTATGAGTGTTAATAGTCTTTTCATGAACCTACCTTTATTTTCAAACAAACGTTTGAATGATTATAGGTTCTTCTTCGGATTTTTTCAAACACTTGTTTAAATCAAATGTATAAATCCCTTAAATTCAATAACTTAGTATATGGATTGAATACTTTTAAACACTGCAATCCCTTGATCAATTAGAGTGTTTTTGCTTCTTCCATCATTATTACGCTTTGGAATATTCTTTACCGTCTCATGAGTCATAGCATTTTTCTTATAATGATTAATAAGCACTAAGCGGGCCATACCCGGATCTCCATTTGATAATTGGAAAGAACCTGCTTGCCAAGGATCATAGATACCAAGCTCATCGATATAGTTTTGTTGTAAATTATAAAAATCAATTGAAACATAATTTCTTTTTACTCTATAGATAAAGTCTTTAGTAAAAGATCCATGCATATCAAGAGCAATAAAAATATTTTTCCCTACTTTCTTCATAATTTTTCTAAGGTCGCCATGAACGATCTTTATTTCATCAAGATCACCTTTTGGATTTGCATCCCAACTTCTATTAAGGTCTCTTCCATTTGCATTGTATCTAGTTTTTGCTTCGGCACCATCCGGGTTGATCATCGGGTAAAGAACAAGTTGAAATACATCTCTAAATTTTTTATTCGCAAGATATTCATTTAAGAAACCTTCAATGATCCAGTTAGCAGTTCCTTCATCTCCATGATGTCTTCCAAACATAAGAATCGTTTTTTTACTCTTCATTTGTTTTGGCGTTATTGAATAAAGGTTTCTCCCCTTAATACTTTTACCAATATTACGAAGGTTTAGACCTGCGGCTTTTAGTTCAACAGCCTTCTCTTTTAAGTATTGATTAAGCCTTGGGTAGCCATAATACTCGATATATTTTGAATTATAGTCACCACTTGACTTCGTTTTTTTGAAACTATGAGTAACTTGAACCTTATATAGTTTTGAATCTTGAATCTCAATCTGTGAAACAAGTTTAAAGATAGCACCTTCAGTCTCCACGTAAACACTTTGGCCTGCAAAGTTCATGCTTTTTAAATCATGGCCTGTAAGTGTCTTTTCGTGGACACACTCGCCTAGAGCTAGAGAGATATTAAATACTAATGTAATAACGATAAGAATTGCTTTCATAGGCCCAAGTTATCTAATTCGCAGCTTGAATTCAAGGCGAGATTTCTAACATATTCTAAGTGCCTGAAATAAAAAAGGGGAAACCGAAGTTTCCCCTGTAATATATTCAATTTTGAAATTGATTACTTATCTGCTTTTTTATTTAACGACTTTCTTCTCAAGCATAACTGTTTTTGGAGCCGGAGCTTCCATAACAATTTCAATTTTCTTAGCAGGATTAAGCTCAATTTGTCCGTGTCCGCTATGGCCTTTAACTGCGATATGTGGAGCGATGATTAAAGAAACTAATGAAGTTAATTTAATTAGGATATTCATTGAAGGACCTGAAGTATCTTTAAACGGATCACCAACGGTATCTCCAGTAACTGCAGCCTTGTGCGCTTCAGAACCTTTATACGTCATTTCGCCATCTATCATTACTCCTGCCTCGAAAGATTTTTTGGCATTATCCCATGCACCACCAGCATTGTTTTGGAATATCG
>CAXGOD010000438.1:0-2679 GCA_964011245.1 uncultured Bacteriovoracaceae bacterium
CTGGGGTATCGTTGATGGTGTTACTACTAACCCTTCACTAGTAGCTAAAGAAGGCATTGATCAAAAACAACTGATTAAAATGATCAGTGAAATTGTAGATGGCCCAATTTCAGCCGAAGTAATCTCACTAGAGGCCAAAGGTATGCTGGAAGAGGCAACAGAGCTAGCTAAGATACACGATAACGTTATCATTAAGCTTCCTATGACTAAAGACGGTATGATTGCTTGTAAAGAACTCTCTGCTAAAGGAATCAAGACTAATGTAACACTTGTTTTCAGTGCAAATCAAGCGATGTTAGCTGCTAAAAATGGAGCTACTTATGTTTCACCATTCATTGGTCGACTTGATGATATTGGACAAACAGGTATGCATCTCATTCAAGAGATTAGGCAAGTTTTTGATAACTTTGGTTATGAAACAAAAATATTAGCAGCATCAATCAGACATACGGACCACGTAAAGAGTTCTGCTTTATTAGGAGCAGATGTTGGAACCATTCCATTTAAGGTACTGAACCAATTATTTGATCATCCATTAACTAAATCAGGCATTGATAAGTTCATGCAAGATCACGCTAAGTCACTAAAATAACATTACTAAGGGAAGACGGTCACCTTCCCTTACTTTTTTAAACAAAATTGCTCAAGTTAATACCTGACTTCACCGATAAGCTTTATACGTACCAGGGGCGGTACATAATTAAAGGCTTAAGAATTGAAGAATTTATTATTAACTTTGACATTCATTGGTGTGATGAGTTCATGTGCTCCTCAAAATGAGAAAGCATTTCATACTTCTAGAAGTGCTGCTTCAAGTGCATTGTCACCAAGTTTTTGGCCCTCAAATGCTTTTCCCTTAAATTTAAAAGTAAGTTCTGATTTTGATAATGATGAATCACAAGCGATTCAAGATATGGCCAATCAGTGGAGTTCATCAGTTAATGATGAAATCCAATTCTTTGATACAACCGCAACAACAAGCGAAAAGGGAACTAATAATATAGGTGCTTATAATGATGGAGTGCTTGGAATTTACAAATTAGAAAGTTGGCCAAGTGATTTTCCATCAACTGCCCTAGCTGTTACTCAAATCTTTGGAACAAGAAAGAGTTCTGGAAGTTATATTCAAATTGATCATGCAGACATTATGGTTAATTATGCAAATTTTAGCTTCTCAACTGATTACAGTTTTGGATATGATCTCCAAACCGTAGTCCTACATGAAATGGGACATTTTCTTGGACTTTATCATGACTCAAGTTCTGTACAAGAATCAATTATGTACCCAACTATAAGTCGATTTAATGTCAATCGTGCCCCTAAAGACAGAGACATAACAAATATCGGTGGGAAATATAATGCTCATGGTGCGGTAGCAGCAAACAGATACCTAATTCCCCAACAAAAGTTTGAAGAGGATGATACTCCTGGAACAGCTGTTGTAATTGTTTTTGAAATGTATCCAGGTGGAAAAGAAAAAGTTTATGTTAAGGAGAGGAAATAATGGATAGAACTATTTTTATTTTATTTATACTTATGTTTACAACTTCATTTATGCCCTATTAGGGTTTCTTTTAGCGAAGAAAAATATTGTGATAAAGACAAAAAAAGACCTCCTAAATAGGAGGTCTTTTAAATTACTATCTTCTTCTTGTCTTTGCTTTTTTCTTTATTACTTTCTTTGAGGCCTTCGCTAATTTTTTATAAACTTTTTTCTTAGCATCTTCTTTGACTTTCATGATTTGATCTAGCTTAACACCAACATCATCAAGCTCTTCAATAAGCTTCTTCTTGATTTTAGCTGGACTCTTTAAGATGGCCTCATACTCTTTGATTTTAGACTTATCGTCCTTAATCATTAGAGTTCTTTTAGTAACTTCTTCTTTAGTCATTCTATAGATGGCCATATCAGCGAGATAATCAGCATAAATAAACTTCTTAGAAGTTAAATAATCTACATATGCCTTTCTATTGGCCTTTTTCTCAGCTTGAGAATATTGCTTTTCTTTAATAAATCTAATGATCTCATTATTTTTCTTAAGTCTTTCCTTGGCATCAAGAACAAGTAATTCATAACGTCTTTTAACGACATCTAATCTTTGAGCAGTAAAGATAGCGATGATTTCTTCTACTTGACTTAGAACTTTTACACCTCTTTCAGAAATAAGAGTAAAGTTTGGAACTTGAGAAGATACCGTTCCCATTGTTTTTTGAACTTCTGCTAAAGTTGGCGTTTGACCTCGTTTAAATAGCAATTCAATACTAATTTCATTATCAACAGACGAATCAATATAATCTTTTATAAAATCGTTATCAATATGCTTATTTAAAAACTTATAGATTTTTTTAGCATCATATCCACGTGGTAATTCAGATATAAATATCTTATCTCCACGTTGTTCAAAGGCCATTGGGAAAATCACTTTTCCCGTTTTTTCTACATGGATTTTTTGGGTATAGTTTCGACTCCAAGGTTTAACACGTTTTGTTTTCCCTGAAGAAATAAATTCCTTCATAGAAGCAATAATATCTCTATGATTATAACTTGGAATAACGGAAGAAAAACCTGTTCCAATTCCTTCAGCACCATTTAACAGCATCGTAGGGAGTTTTGGTAAAAGGCCTAATGGCTCCATTACCTTTTCATCATAGTTAGGAACCATTTGAACTTGGTTCATA
>CAXGOD010000439.1:0-2668 GCA_964011245.1 uncultured Bacteriovoracaceae bacterium
ACTAACACATTCAAAAAAGATGATATCGCCTAGTTCTTTTTTAATAAAAAGTACTGATTTCCCAACACTTTTAATTTGTTTGCAGTTAATTCAGCATCTCTTCCAAATCCAAAGTAAAGATCACTTCTAGCATTTCCTTTAATGGCACCACCAGTGTCTTGATTTATGAAAAATCTAGAAAACTTTAACATCTTTACTTGGTCGTTTTCTTTAATAGGTCTCTTAGCTTGAATAAAATTTAAAATTCCGTATTCTTTATAGATTCTGTAATCTGAAGCAAGGGACCTGTTTTCAGTTAGAATAATATTATTAACACCTAGAGGCTCATCTCTAGTCTCTGAGAAGAAAATATAACTTGGGCATGAAGCAAATACCTTCTGAGCATCTTGAGGGTTTGCCGCAAGATATGCTCTTTGATGAGCGATACTTGCTTGACCTGGTTTAATCATATTGTGATCAAGCATATAACGATATAGCATTTTAAATGATTTCTTATTTGATCCTGCATAACTTAAATAAACCATTTCACTAGTACCATCAGCATTCATTATCTTTGCACGTCCTCCACCTTCAACATGAAGTAACCAAATATCATAGAGGCTTTCTTTAACATAAAATAATTCAAGACCTTTACCTGCTAATTTATTTTCAAAATCAATTTGCTCTCTAGTCATAGAACGAAGTTTAGTGCTTTTTGGTAATTTATAGATGGGATTTTTATAAACATCAGTCTTCACTCTTGATGCAACAAAGTCTGGTGAATAATAAGCAGTAAAAAGGGACTGAGTAGTTTTATGACCCTGCTCCCAAGTTAGTGGAGCTGGCCTATAAATATTAAATTCAGTATTAATCGCCTTACTAAGCTGTTCATAACAATAAGCTTTGGCTTCTGTTTTCATACAACTAATAGCTTGATCTACAAGTATTTCAAAACTCTCTTGAGAAATTTTCAATGATTTTCTCGTATAAACATCTTTACCGAATTTAAACTTAACAGTTAGGTCTGCTCTATTAAAAAACTTTAAGTTTCTTTTAATAGCTAACTTCATATTCTTAAAATCAAGATCATCTTTGAAATCAATGAACTCATTTACTTTAATTGTGGTAGGGATTCGAACTGATTCTCCTGAAAAAGAAATGGAAGGAAGTAATACTAATAATAGTGCTAGATAACGCATGTGCTCTCTCCTATAAAGTTAATGAGAACAGAGTAGTAAAAGCTGAGTATGACTGTCAAATTACTTCGTTCGTTACTATCGAGAAATCAGACAGTTAGATCCTTTCCCATAAACAAAAGTGGGTGACCTTTAAAATTTCTTTCACAGGTAAATGAATAATTATTTTTTTGGTAGAAATGAACGTTTCGAGCGCTAGGGCTTGTTATAAGGTGAACACCTGAAACTTTATGCTCAATGAGATGTTCTTCATACTTTTCAATGAGCTTTGATCCAGCACCTTTACCAGAGGCATCACGTGACATATTAATATGAAGATGTGCTGGGTACTTTATATAAAAATCTTCAAAGATATTGAAATGAGTTAAACAAACATATAACTCTTTTTCATTGATGGAGTCTAAAGCCCCACAAATATATCCAATAACCTCATCATCTTGAAGTGCACATATGAAATGCTGCTCATACTTTTGCTGATATATACCAAGATACTTTTGATGAAACTTCTTTTTTGCCTCATCATCTTGAAATATTTTTATGCTTGAGGTATCAAAAAATATTTCATCAACTTTAAACTTTTGCTCTCGCGTTAATGTATTAAAGAATTTAAAAATTATCACAAAATGGTCCGAAGTCTTTTTTGTAATACAATATATTTATAGAGTGACCTATCTTGTTCTTTATCATTTTCTGTAAGCTCATACTTTTGTTCTTTAAACTGAGAGTACTGTTCCGTTGTAAAATCAAGACCATAATAATTAAATAAGTACTCAAGTTTAGAGTCTGATATTTTTAAGTTTTCTAGTTTAGAAACTGTTTCGAAGAATTGTTTAAAATTTTCACTATCAAAGCTTTCTTCTATTAATGACTTCCAACTTATATCAAATTTTATATTTGGTAATATTTGTTTTGCCGAAAAGCCTAATGTCTTTAGCACAAGCTCTCTTGAAACTGCAGGTAAAACAACAGCTTGACGAAAGTGGGATTCAACGTCACCATCGTAGAATTTATCATATTCAATAATGGGCTTATTCTCGCTATGAATTGTTAACTCATTTATAAAGCTAGGTTTGAAGTCCATAATTCTCTTGAGCATGATTACTGGTTTTAGTGATTTTGATAATTCTATTTTTATGTAATGAGAACTTAAAGAATCAAGCTCCATACTCTCCAGAACTTCTTCTAACTCTTCGCTGAATTCAAAAATAAATTTTACTCTGAATCGAAAGGCCCTTAAAAAGCGAACAGGATCCATTGCAAATGAATTTGAACAAGAACGAAGAGTTTTGTTTTTAATATCTTCTTCACCATTTAGCGGATCAATTATAGTCCATGACTTACCATCAAACTCAAACATAACTGCATTTATTGTGAAGTCACGTCTACTAAATCCTTGTGAGTAATCTAAGTCCTCAATATGTTCAGCTTCAAAGTTTGAGTGGCCGCGAGTACCATCAAAATGCTCTAACCTTGGAAGTGTGATCTCTACATCA
>CAXGOD010000440.1:0-2662 GCA_964011245.1 uncultured Bacteriovoracaceae bacterium
AGGTTATTTACTTATAGAAGGTGTAATCCACTTTTTAAAAAGAAAGAGAGTTGTTCAAACAGCAAGATCAGGTTCGCTTTTTGGTATCCATGAGGTCATGAATCATACACCAATACAGTATACAGTACGCATTCAACCAGGATCCAAGGTTTGTATCCTAGATAAAAGCACTATTATAGAAGTCTTAAAATACATCCAAGATAATGACCTTCCAGATGTTTTAAAGATTTAGTTGCATAGTTTAAAGGCTATTGTGTCTTACTTGTTGACTCAAATATTTTATCAGCACTTGCAGCAACGAAACCTCTATACAACTCACCATTTTCTTGAGGATACCTTTTAGCAAATTCAAAGAAGCAAGAAGCAATATTTAAAGTCTTATCAGTAAATTTAATATCAACACTATCAGCTAGAGTTGATGACTGCTCAAGAAAAACTTCTTTGCTGCCTTTAATTTCTCCTCCACTATCATTTAACTTAATTCCTTTCTCTTTTAAGAATGTATTAAGATCTGAAAGCTCAGGGAAGCTTGATAGGTTATTTACAAATACTGTGAAGTGATTTGGTTTATATCCAATCGCTGAAACCCAAGCTGCATAATCACTTTCTTTTTTTAGTGTTTCATAGTCAGAAGTTGAAATATCCCATGGACGACCATTAGACATAAAATCAAAGGCAGCTATTGTTTCATCAGAAACACTCTCAACGAGGTTATTTAGAATTGTTTGGAATTCACTAGAGAACTCTTCTAAGAGTAATTCAGAAATAAAAATTAAAGGCATATTCTCATCCGGATGGGCAAAGTGCTTGGCCTTTAATTTCTTCTCTTCGAAAATATAATCTCCCTTGTGAACATATCCGCTAGCAAGTAGTGGTTTAGATATAATGTCTATATTTATTCTAGGATTGTTATATGTTCTTAAAGCAATATGGTCATTTATAACCTTATCCCCTTTAGATTCAATTAGTTCTACAATTTTTTGAGCTTGTGGGTTTAGCTCTACATAGTCTGTCCACATTTTAGATAACAGCGCATTAATATCATTTGCCATAAATCATCTCCATTTTCATAGTTAAAATCTTATAAATAATAACACTTTTTATAACAGTCAGGCCTTATCAAAATTTACTGATTTTTCTAACCTTTTACCTGTAAAAGATGAAGTATTACGTGTAAAATTTGCTTGTTAACGCAACTTATTAAAAGGAAGGATAGATATGGCCTTTACATTACGTGGTGACTATTTTGACGGAAGTTTTACTTCTCCTAATGGTCTTGAAGAACCTGAAATTACAAGCTCAAATGAAGAAATTTCAAAATACTGCCCGGGGGATACATCTGAAAAATTGTGGGACGCTCAAGTTAATTACAATAATATAGAAAAAGTTATCAGCTCTGCAGAACAAGGTTTTGATTCTTGGAGAAAGCTTTCTTTTAAAGAAAGAGTTGAATATTTAAAAAAGTTTCAAAAAGTTGTTACTGAGAAAAAAATTGAAATTGGTACGGCCATAGCTTTAGAAACAGGAAAACCATTATGGGAATCAATGACTGAGGCTGGAGCATTAGCTGCAAAAGCAAATGTAACTATAACTGACTCGCTAGATAGAATAGATAAAAGCACTATCTCACAAGTTCTTCCAAATATTGATGGACATGTTATAAAAAAACCACTTGGAGCTTGTTTAGTTATTGGCCCTTTTAACTTTCCTTGTCATCTTGCAAACGGACAAATTTTATCCGCTCTTTTAGCTGGAAACAGTATTATTTTTAAACCTAGTGAAAAAACAATATACTCTTCTCAAATGTTGGTTGAAGCTTTTCACGAAGCAGGTTTCCCAAAAGGCGTAGTTAATTTTATAAATGGGACAGTAAAAACAACTCAAGACATCATCAAACACCCAAGTATTAGAGGGATCTATTTTACAGGTTCGCTAGCTGTTGGGAAAAAGATTCTTGAATCAGTTGGAGCAGATATAACAAAACTTGTTGCGTTAGAGCTTGGTGGAAAGAACTCAACTATCCTTCACTCGGATACAGATATTGATCACGCTCTTCCAGAGTTATTAAGAGCTTGTTATCTTTCTTCTGGTCAAAGATGTACTTCTACTTCAATGATCATTGTTCATAAGAGTATTGAGCAAGAATTTATTGATAAGTTTAAAGCACTCACAAAAAGAATAATTATTGATCACCCAACAAAATATGATGAGCTTCCATTTATGGGACCACTTATTGATGGTGCTGCTGTTAATACATACTCAGAATTTTGTAAGTTAGGTGAAGCAAATGGAGCTGAAGCCTTAATGCCTCTAGCTGATGTTGAAACAAGGTTTCAAGGTCATTATGTAAATCCAACAATTCATTATTTAAAAGAAGTGCAAAAAGATAATCCTTTTACTCAAGAAGAGATTTTTGGACCAAACTGTACGTTTACACCGTATGAAGATATTGAAGATGCAATCCGTATTGCTAATATCTCAGACTATGGTCTAGCAGCTTCTGTATTTACACAACAACAAGATATCTACCAACTATGCTTAAGGGATATTGATTCAGGTTTAATTAATTTAAACAGATCAACAGTAGGTGCTAGTTCAAGATTACCATTTGGAGGAGTTAAAAACTCTGGGAACTTTCATCCAGCAGCAGTTAGTATGATTG
>CAXGOD010000441.1:0-2654 GCA_964011245.1 uncultured Bacteriovoracaceae bacterium
TCAGTTTCGATAACAGGAAACTCAGCTTGAGCTACATCCTTAACCGATTTAACAACTTCTTTTACTGAGTAACCATGCCCATAACCACAGTTCATGACTTGTGATTTTTTATTTTCAAAAAGATATTCAATAGATTTTAAGTGAGCACGAGCTAGATCAACAACATGAATATAATCTCGAACTCCAGTACCATCTGGAGTTTCAAAGTCTGTTCCAAAGATATAAGTTTTTTCTCTTTTTCCTGTAGCCGCTTCACAATTTACTTTTATTAAATGAGTTGCACCTGGAAAGGCCTGTCCAATTTTTCCATCAGGATCAGCGCCAGAAACATTAAAGTATCTAAGAGCAACATAGTTAAAATTATCATGAGCAAAAGATGTATCTTTAAGCATATGCTCTGTCATTAGCTTTGATTGTCCATAAGGATTAATGGGCAATGTTGGCATGTCTTCTTTAGCGAAACCTTCTTCTAAAATGCCATAAACAGCGGCTGTTGAAGAGAAGATAAAGTTTTGAACATTATGCTTTATACACATTTTAATAACATTCATTGAGTTCACAGTATTATTTGCATAATACATAAGTGGCTTTTCCACACTCTCTGGAACGACGATAGATCCAGCAAAATGCATAACACCATCAAATTTATGTTTAGAAAATGTAGCTTCCAATGTATCAAGGTCTTCAAGGTTTGCTTCAACAAGCTCTCCGTAAAGGATTGCTTCTCTAAACCCTGTTGAAAGATTATCATAAACAACAACTTCGTATCCGGCCTCACCTAATTGTTTAACAACATGTGAGCCTATATAACCTGCTCCACCTGTAACTAATATTTTTTTACTCATAAATTTATTCCTTATTATTTAGTTGCATTAAATGCGTTCACACGTCCAGCACCTAAAAGACCTTTGAAACGTCTATTTTTCTTATCAATATTATCTGAGCTATCTTTCAGTTTTTGAATAACTTCTAATCTTGAAAAGTTTGGATTATGTGACCAAATTAAAGCTGCAACAGCTGCTGCAACTGGAGAGGCCATTGAAGTACCACTTAATTCACCGTAACGACTTTGCCCTTGATATCTTTTTTGTACAGTTGAGAATATTGGATCTCCAGGTGCACAAACATCAACTCCAGTTCCATAATTACTAAATGAGCTTTTCTTATCTGCTTTTTTAGCATTTTTAGATTTTACTGAACAAACTAAAACAATATCTTCAACAACTTGTCTTGGTGGATTTTTCTTTGATGAGTTACCGGCACTATTAAAGATAATGGCCCCTTTTGAAGTTACGTACTCAATAGAGTCTAAGTAAACTTGATCTTCAACTAGCCCATCAATATTATAACTTGTATTAATTATTTTTGCTCCGTTATCAACAGCATAATGATAAGTCTCAGCAACAACTGCTGAAGTCCACTTTCCCTCATCACCATACCAACGAAGTGGCATAACTTTAACATTGGGTGCAATTCCAGCGATTCCAATATTATTATTAGCTTCAGCTGCGATAATTCCAGCAACATGAGTTCCATGAGTAGGACCCTCTTCAACGTCTACATTATTATCCTTGGCTATAAAGTCCCATCCATATACATCATCGATGTATCCATTATTATCATCATCTATGCCATTACCTTCAATTTCATTTTCATTTTTCCACCATTGATTCTTTAAATCATCATGGTCAATTTCAAATTCATTATCAGTAACTGCAACGATTAGCTCATGACTACCTTGAGTAGAGTTCCAAGCTTTAAAAGTATGAATCTGTTCGTGGTGAAACTGATCTTTAATTTGAGCATCGTTTGACTCATTTTCTAGGTAATCACCAAAGTAAGTATAGTTCGGGTGCACGTTTTTTGAATTAACAAAGTCTGAATGTGATGATTGAACAAGAAATAATTTTTTTCCAAGTTTCTTAATAAGTTTGGCATCATTTTTATCAAAGCTTCCGCTTACTACGTATTCATTATTTAAGTGGCTACGAAAGTGTTCACCTTTTGCTACAGGTAAGGCCATCGCCATGCTTGGCACAAGTGTAAGTAGTGAAATCCATTTCATTGAAAACTCCTATTATTTAATTTTTATTTCTCTTGTATCTGTTGTTACATCTGTTTTTAATCTAATCTCAGAAGTTGTGTAGTGAACTTCAACTTCATATTTCCCTTTCCCCAGAGAATTAAGATCAACCGATCTCTTATCAGCAAACTGCGTAAGTTCAACTCTATTATTTCTTCTTTGTTTCTTAAACCATTTCACACTTAAGCCTGTAAGATCGAGAGTCTTAAGAGTATGCTTTCCATCAATCTCTTTTACAGAATCAATTAGGCTTATTCTTTTAAGAAATCTTACCCAAATATTTTCTTGATCTACTGGGCAGAAAACCTTGCTTCTCATATCACGCATAAGGCACATATTATCACTTGGTCTATAGCCTCTTTGCCTTTGTCCATTATCAAATACGTTGAATGCACCAATGACACCTTTAGTAAAATTATAAGTTTTTGGATAAGCGTAACCATTAGCAAACGCCAGAACGTTATCCCCATCACGATTATTATCGATAATTTTCAAACTATGTTTACCTGAAGAAAGAGGCACTCTTTTGGTTCTAAAGAAACTTCTATCTTTTGTAAAAACACCATTTAAA
>CAXGOD010000442.1:0-2643 GCA_964011245.1 uncultured Bacteriovoracaceae bacterium
CCAATAGTTTTTGGGTTCAATTTTTATATTAGTGTTGTCGTATTTGGTGATGGCTTTTTTTGAAAACCATTTAGGGTGAACTAACTCTAGTATTTTATTTTCATTCCTTTCGTAGATAAAGTTGCCGCGAGATGAGGTTGAAATAATTTTCACTTTTAAATAGTTAGATAATTTATTTTTGGTGAAACCTGTCCGACACAAATTTTAATACTTCCGGTAGTGCAGATCGCCAATAAGTCCAGTTATGGGCGCCATCCCTTACACGATACTCGTGAGGGATCTCTCGCTTTTTAAGCGCTATATGAACCAGAGAATTGCCTTCGTACAAAAAATCATTATCTCCACAGTCTATATACCACTTTACGCTTTTAAGGTTTTCATCCGTTTGATTTTGTATTATAGATAGCGAATTGTGATTTGAGTAGTAATTAAAAACTTTTTCTCTTGTGAGCTTTTCACACTTCTCCATGTTTTTTTCATAAAAGTCATTGTAAGAAGTCTCACCCATATAGCCGCTTAATGGACACGCAGAAGAAAACATTTCAGGGTGCCTAAGCGCATAAATAAATGTACCTCCGCCCCCCATAGATAAGCCAGCTATAGCTCTAAATCTTTTTTTAGATTTAATGCGGTACTTTTTTTCAATAAATGGAAGAAACTCTTTAAAGAAAAAATCTTCATAATTCCATTTTTGGTCAATATCATTAAAGTAGCCTTTTTTTCCTGTTTGAGCATCTGGCATTACAATAATCATAGAGGTAGAAACTCCGTTTTTGTTGGCCTTATCTGTAATTGACTTTACTTCCCCAAATTGAACCCAGCCAGTATGGTCGTCTCCAGCCCCATGAAGCAAATATAGAACCGGGTACTCTCTGTTAGAATAATCGTAGTCGCTTGGCAAGTAGACAGCATATTTTCTCTCACCATCTAGTATTTTACTTTTTAAAGAAAGCTGGTCCATTACCTTTCCTCCTTGAGAAAAAAACAAGCTGGAAGTTAAAACAAAGGTAAGCAGCAACAAGTTCTTCATAAGTCTTAGGTTTTAAATTTCAAGCACTTCTCCCAATCCTCCTTAAAATGCTTACTAACTTTTTTCAAGTAAACAGGGTTAATCAAGGGTTTTTTAGAATACATAAAACTAGGAATAACCAAAGACAAATACAAGATGCTGTAGCGAAAGAAGCCTTGATAAAGTCGCCAAAACAAATTTAAAATAGGGCTTTTAAAAACCACTCTTTTTTTAAGATTAAAATATTTAGAAACAGTCTTAATGGCTTTAAGCTGTTTTTCGCTGTAAGAAATATGTTTTTTATTAAAGTTCACTTCCCCCAGGTCAATATCACTCAATGTCAAAGAACAAAAACGCTTTATAAACTCGCTTGGGTTAGACCTTAAGTCCTCGTAAAAAAGAATAACAGGCTCTTTTTCAAATCTTTTTTTAAGAACACTTACTTGATAAAAAAAGCTTAAGTGAAGATGCTTAAAAAACCCTTGATCATTTTCTAAATCAAAAAAATCTTCAATTTCACCTTTGAAACCATTTTTCACAAAACGCTTGTATTGAGAAGCTAGATACTCCTCATGTTTTCTTAAGACAATAATTGGAGTAGCAGTACGGTGCCTAATTGAGAACAAAGTAACATCTCTTTCAAATTGTCTGTCAAACTCCCTAGAAACTAAAACTTTATTACTGTTACAGTTTTTAATCTCTTCAAATACTTTATGGTATTTATTAGTAGGTATATAAGTTATTTTAGAAAGCTTTGGGAAGACTCTATTTTGCAAAAAAGTACTTCCTGTTTTACTTATTCCAACATGGAAGTAAATGTTTTTGTTGTTCATTTTTTTTACTTTTTAAATGCTAAAGCTTAAGACCAGTCAAGCTAGTGTTCTTTTCCATAATCAATTAAAGAAGGCCTATACTAGCACCTATCCTGCAGGTTACACAGAAAACAAATAATTATTAATGCTTTTATAGGTCAATTTTAATACTCCAATTACACTTTTTAAACAGCCATAACTTGAACCTGTAAATAGTGTAATACATAATTGGAACAACAACTAAAGTTAAGAATGTTGCAAATGTCAAGCCATAAATAATTGCCAAACTCATCGGCTTGAAAAATATAACATTATCCCCACCAAAGAATATTTGTGGATCCCAGTCACTAATAAGGCTAAAAAAGTTAATGTTTAATCCAGATGCAAGTGGAAAAAGCCCAAGAATTGTAGTGATTGCCGTCAACAAAACTGGCCTTAGTCTTGTTTTGCCACCTTCAATAACTGCACTTTTAAAGTCTTCATTAGAAATCAAGTCTTCGTTATTAAGCTGCATTTCTTTTCTTTTTCTTTTTCTTATGAGGTTGGTATAGTCAACTAAGACAATAGCATTATTTACAACAATACCAGCCAATGAAATAATCCCAATCATAGTCATGATAATTACAAAATCGTTTCTCGATATAACAATTCCTAAAAACACTCCAGCCAGACTCAAAACCACGGAAGACAATATAATGGCTGGAGAAGAAAAGGCATTAAATTGAGTTACCAAAATCAATAAAATCAGAAAAACGGCAAATAACAAAGCGCTACTTAAAAAAGCTAGTTCTTTTTCTTGATCTTCCATTTGGCCAGTAAATT
>CAXGOD010000443.1:0-2629 GCA_964011245.1 uncultured Bacteriovoracaceae bacterium
TAAGATGTTTGCATGAAGACTCTGTAAGAAAAGCTATTTTTTCTTCATAACCAGGGATGATCTTACCTGTAAAATTATCAGTTGTTGCGTAGGCCAGATAGACTTCAATACTTGGAATGAAGTCTTGAATATTAATAATATCTTTCGGTCTATGAGTTATCATACGTATGTTGTAAAGGACTTAGGGTCAAGGATGTACTCTCCTTTGCCTTCTTTCTCTCTAATATAAGACACAATCTTACCCTGTGCTTTGCAGATACCCGAAGCAGGTTTCTCAACTGCAAGTTTTTCTAAAAAGTCATCTTGCATATTTGGAGTTAACTCAATGAGAAGTTCATAGATTAACTCCTTACTTGAAAGTCTTAATGCATTTGCTAGAAGGTCTTGTTCAACTCCTTGTAGAAACTCAATTTTCATTTTAGTTGTCATATATCTAAGCTTATCTAGGTAGTCGATATTATCTTTAATATTTGAAGCGAGTGGTTTATTAGTTAATTCTATTCTATTGAGAGTCGCAACCTGATCTTCATAGTCGAGACCACAGAATCTATTTGAGTCTAAACCTCTTGTCTTTTGTTGCTTAACTTCAACAATGGAAGTTATTGACTTATAACTTATAGAATCAAGTTGTTCAGTAAATTGGATTCCAACTTTATAAGCATCTCCACCATCTAGATCATCATACTTTTCAATATATTTAATTTCAGTTTTAAAAGGAGTTGGTAATTTCTGATCAGTTATATTTTGTAAGTAGATATATTTATCATTAGAAATCTTATCTATAAGCTTTTTGGGCACTACCATTCCTGCGCCTTGAATTGAAATATCAACAAGGACGCATGAGTAAAGGTACTCCGGTTCAATATCTTCTGCCTCAGTTGACTTAGGCTTATTTGATTCTGAATAAAAAGTAATATTTTTGTGATCTTGGTACTTATAATAAAACCGTTGTTTGTTTCGTTTTTCGTATATTTGTACTTCTCCTGGAGGAGGAAAGTCGATCATGTCACCAAAGAAGTTATATTGATCTTTTCTAAAAATCACATCAATATCAGATATATGATAATAAGTAGGGATATTTTTAACTATTTCACCATTATGTTTCAGTGAATCCTTAGACATCTTTACTTTGCATCTTATGGGATCATAAGAAATAAGCTCTGCTTGGTATTGCTTTCTAGAACTTCCAAATTGTTGCCACATCATAATTTTACAATGATGCTCCATAGTGGCATCAAGGTATTTCTTAATGAGTTTTTTCTGATGTGTTTTCCAATAGCGCATAGTAGAATTATTATAAAGTATGATATGGGAGCCTGTATAGGCTAAATGAAAGAAATGATTGATATAATATTTGAAAATTCAGAGTTTATTATAGTCTTAAAGCCTGAAGGTGTGTCATTTCATAATGATAATGGCGTAGCATCTGGTTTTTTTAATCAAGTAAAAGAACAAGTAGGTGGGGATTTGTTCTCTATTCACCGCTTAGACAAAGTCACTAGTGGGCTTATGATTTTTCCTCGAACCCATGAGGCGGCAAGATTATTTGGAGAAATGTTTAGCAAACACCTTATTCAGAAATATTATTTGGCCATCGCCTCAGGTAAGCCTAAGAAAAAACAAGGTCTTATAAAGGGGGATATGGCCAAAGGGCGACGTGGTAGCTGGAAACTTTTGAATACAAATCAAAACCCTGCTTTGACTCAGTTTTTTAGCTATTCACTTATTCCTGGTAAGAGGTTGTATGTTCTAAAACCTTTAAGCGGAAAAACCCATCAATTAAGAGTTGCTTTAAAAAGTTTGGGAACACCAATAGATGGAGACTTAGCTTATGCTGGTAATAATGATGATAGAGTTTATCTACATGCGTATAGATTAGACTTTTGTTTTAAAGGTAAAGAATATGATTTTAAAATTTTACCTAAGACAGGAGTAAACTTTGTGAGTCGTGAGTTTGTTGATGAGATAGAGTCTATTGGTGAAGTTGATAAATTATTGTGGCCTAAAATTCCTTAGCAAAGCCGGCTAAGATCGAATAGCTATCGTCTATTGTCTTTTTAAAACGTTCTTCATCATTAACTTGTGCTTCATTCTTAATAAAGCTCTCGGAAGCCTCAGGATGTGCTTGAATACACCAGCAAGGAAGTCCTTTTAACTTTAAACCGTCATAAGGAGAAAGCTCACTTGTAGCAAAGTGTTCAAATTTATCAGAGATAGAATGCACCATTTGAGCATGGGCATAGGCCAAAAGAACTTTTTCCCCTTGATAGTGTCCCAAGCTGTCTTTTATAAATTCAACTTCTCTTACTTCACTAAACTTATATTGATCTTGTTGAATATAGTCTACTTTACAGCCGTAGTGGTGAGCTATTAATTGGTGACCGTAGCAGATTCCCAATGTTGGAATACCAGCTTCGATTTTTGGTATAATAAACTCGATTAATTGTTTTTGCCATTCCAGCTCTTCAGTCACATGAGCAATACTTCCAAGTATTACATAGGCGGAAGCTTCTTCCAGAGATGTCAGTGTGTCGAATCCATATTGACTAGGCATATGATAAGTACAAGGTATTCCAGATTTTAGAATAAAGGTATTAACGCATTTATTAACGGGCGTTTGTCCGAAGGG
>CAXGOD010000444.1:0-2625 GCA_964011245.1 uncultured Bacteriovoracaceae bacterium
CTAGCGAGAGCCCAATATAAGCAATGAGCGCTGTCTTCATTTAGAAACCAAGGCGCCTTAGATTGATGAGGACAAACCAATATACCAGAACATACATACCTATATAATCAGCAACCTGAGTTATATAAGTATTACTCATATGATAATAAAATGAACCAGCACCCATGATAAGCATTGCCCATGGGAAATATCTAAGTAAGGGATCTTTACCGCGAGACCATTTGTATAAAACAATAGCGCAAACTAAAAAGCCTAGGTTTGACCAAGTATTTGCTGGCTCACTAATCCAAGAGCATAAAGTCTCTTCGCAATACTTAACGACGGGATGACCGTAATCCTCGGCAAGTTGATGCCAAGGACAACCTGGTTGATGAGGATTCGTTAGGCCTTTCATTTAGATTAAACTTCTAGTTGAGTTTCAATTTCATCGATATCAAATTCAAGTTGCCCATCTTTGCTGCCTTCACTGAATTTAAACTGCTCATAGTGCTTGTAAGCAAAAGTTAAACCTATTGCTGAAAGAATATGCCAAAGAGCGTGACCTTGGAACCAGTGATTTGTTGGATCACATATCCAACTAACTCTTGCAGCATCTAGAAGAGAAGCTGTTTGAGCGAGTGCCATGAATACAGCTCCAATAATAAAGAAAGTGTATTTAATAGGTTTAATTCTTCTCATAAAACAAAGAACTTCAGTTGTAATAATGACAATAACTGCTGCGGCGATAATAAATTGAATCTTAATAAAGTTAAGGTACATTAAATGTAAAACAATAGTTGAAACCGATGACAGTACAACAAAAAGTGGTATCTGATTTTTTCGACTAACCCAGTTTAAGCGTCGAAAGTTTAAAATAATAAACCAATATACAAAAAGATACATTCCAATAAAATCGAGAACCTGAGTCAAATAGTTATTTGATAAGTGATAGATACCAGAGAAAAGTCCCATCAGGAACATGGCAGGACCTTGCCACTGCAACTCAAATTGTTTAGTTCTTGTAGCAGACCAAAAGATATAGCCGGCTAAGATCAAGTAGAGACCATTAGACCAAGTATTGGCCGGTTCACTAATCCAGTGACATAAAGTTTCTTCACACCATTTTATATTTGGCGCACCAAATAACTCAGCAGCAGGGTACCAAGGACAACTATGGCCATGTGGATTAACATAATATGACATAAAAACTTCCTTTTAATTTGTCATGATTTTTGTAAGAATAATTCTACGTAAAAAATTGTAACAATCTTTAAGAGTAAAAGGCAACTATGACGCATCCAGTAGATACTATGCAGATTAATTTTAATGACTCAAATATGATAATCTTAAAGATAATCTTAGCACTCGTTATGTTAGGGGTGTCACTTGATATTCGAAAAGAAGATTTACAAGAAATTCCTAAACATCCTAAAAGTGTTATCGCAGGAGTAATAGGTCAATTCTTACTTTTACCAGCTTTTACATTTCTTTTAGTATATTTTTTTAAACCAATACCATCTATAGGTCTAGGTATGATGTTGGTGGCCGCTTGTCCTGGTGGTAATCTTTCTAACCTTTTTACCATGTTTGCAAGAGGGAATACTGCTCTAAGCGTTTCTTTAACATTTTTAGCAACAGTTGGTGCCTTAGTAATGACACCATTTAATATAACTTTTTGGGGATCTATGTATGAACCAACTGCCCAACTGGTTAAACAAGTTGCTCTGGATCCTAAAGAAGTTATGCTGACGGTTATCTTTGTTTTAGGTGTTCCTTTATTGATAGGACTTATTATAAGAGCTCAATTACCAAAAGTTGCTCTTAAACTTCAAGGGTGGCTAAAGTATCTTTCGGCAATATTTTTATTTGTTTTAATAATTGGAGCGTTTGCAGCAAACTTTGATAATTTTATAAAATATTTCGAGTATGTTGTGGCCATTGTTGTTGTTCATAATATTGTGGCCCTAAGTTCTGGCTTTATTATGGGGACTATCTTAAAAGTTCCTTATAGAGATAGAAGATCAATCACTATTGAAGTTGGTATTCAAAACTCTGGTTTAGGCCTAGCACTTGCTTTTGAATTCTTTAACGGGCTTGGTGGAGTAACACTTATTTGCGCATTCTGGGGATTGTGGCATATTGTAAGTGGTTCAATTGTTGCTACCTTATTTTCGAGAAGAGATAAAAAGGCGAGTTTGACTCAAAGCAATGTAGCCGCCACTTAACTTTTGTAAAGTCTTAATATGTTTACGTAATTCAATTAATCTTTTAAAATAGTGCTTTAACTATTAAAAAGGTAGAGGGCCGTATGGGCTGGTTTAATAACGTAAAAAATCCAAAAATTAAAAGTATAAATAATAAAAAGAAAAACAATACACCAACTGGGCTTTGGAAAAAATGTGTTTCTTGTGGAGAAATACTACAAACTCAAAGGCTGGAACAAAATAATGGTGTTTGTCCATTCTGTGATCATCATTATCGTTTAACTGCTGAAGAAAGAATTGATATTTTTATAGACAGTGGTACTTTTCGTGAGTTCGGAAGTGATTTAGAAACTCAGAATCCACTAAATTTCCAAGATAAACATTCTTATAATGAAAGACTTAACAAGGCCTATAAAAACACAGGTAAAAAAGACGGTACAGT
>CAXGOD010000445.1:0-2618 GCA_964011245.1 uncultured Bacteriovoracaceae bacterium
TTACGGCAACACACACGTGGTTTGGAATTACTCTTAAAATATCACCAATATTTGTAAGTTTAGAAAGATAGTCCCAGCTTAAGTAGTCTTTATTAACTTCTTCTTCAGCAACTTCCCAATCATCACAAAATTGCTTATTGGCCCAAATAACTTTCAAGTTTTTATCAAGCATAATTGAAGAAAGAGGAAGTGCTTCTTGAAAGATAGTTCCATAGCTCATTCTTTTATCAATGTACTCTGTCGTATGATCCGTAAAGTTTTGAAAGTGCTGACTAAATGTTTGAAGGTCTTGAACTTTTCCGCCAATAAGACCATCACTTACAAAATCTTCAACAAATTTCTCTAGATCACCAGAAGCCTTTTTCTTGTGCCACTTTGTAAAAGCCATCCCTCCAAAAAAGATTGATGACATTAGCCCTAAAATTCCAAGTAGACCCATTATATAATAACGGCCCATTTGTTCGACTTGTATTTTTTGATAAGACAGCTCTGGTGAAATTGTTGTTAGCCACTTATTAACAGTTCCATCTAATGTGTTCATCATGCTTGCAAAAAAGTTTCTTTCATCAATATACTTAGAAAGCATTTTCGTTTCAGTTCTTAGATTATTTATTCGAGAAATAACTTCAGACTTTTCAGCTCTACTCAAAAAGGACTTTTCAGTAACTCTTTCCATATAAGAGAAATCTTTTTCAATGACTCCAATAAAGTTTTTTAATTTTGATTTATTGATATAACCTTTAGATACCTCTAAAATTCTATTACTTGTGCGAGATAAGTTCCTCCATTTATTGTATTTTACATACTCACGAAACTTAACCATTTTATCGTTAAAGACACTTACGATTTTTGATATTTTTGGAAACGAGATTAAGTTAGCAATGGCCGTTTTAATTTGTTGAACTTCTTTTTTCACATCACGAAAGGATTTATCTTCAACTAAGTTACTTACTTTTTGAAAATCCCCTTGAAGAACATCTAATTTTTTGATCGCCATTTTTGAATTTTCAGCAAGAACAATAGACTTCACTTCATCTAAAGGCTTCTTTGCTTCAAATTGCTCTAGAATATAATTTGCTTTATGAAGTTCCTTATTTCGACTTCCATCTACAAAGCCTAATTTCCAAAAATAGAAAATAGTCCCTAAGGTAACAACCATTAGAAATACAAATGAGAAATTGTAAAACTGATTTAGTTTTTGAGTAAGCTTTTCAATCATCCTAATCCTCGAATATTTAAAACACATCCTTGTGTACCAAACTCACGCTGATACGGGTCTTCGACCATTTTTATTATCTAATAAAAGAAATAAAAGTTAAAGAAATATAAAGAATTTGTTGGTAAAAAAATGGGCCTGACTAAAGGAGTTTAGTCAGGCTTATAGTTTTATTAAACTGCAATGTCTTCGTGTGAATCAAAATCGTTTTTTAACTTAGCTTTAAGCTTCATGATAGCTTGTGTGTGAAGTTGAGAAACTCTCGACTCAGTTACATCTAATACCTGACCAATTTCTTTAAGGTTTAAGTCTTCAAAATAGTAAAGTGAAAGAACAAGTCTTTGTTTTTCAGGAAGAGATTTAATTCCATCCTTAATAAGATCTTGTGCTCTTTTGTAGTTAACAGCTGAAAATGGATTCGAAGAACGTCTATGCTCTAAAAGACCCATCATTAGCTTTTTATCACCTCTATTAAATGTTGCTGAATCATCAATATTTAAAAGTGAAACGGACTTAGACTTGTTTAGCATTTCATGGAAATCTTCCAGGCTACACTCAAGCTCTTTACACATTTCATCATCTGTTGCTGGACGACCAAAGTCTCTTTCCAGCTTTGCATATGCTCTCTCTAGTTGCTTAGATTTTTCTCTAACAGAACGTGGAACCCAATCTTGTGAACGAAGTTCATCTAAAATTGATCCTCTTATCCTAAACTCTGCGTATGTTTTAAATTTATTATCTCTTGTTGGATCGAACTTTGAAATGGCATCCATAAGTCCAATAACACCACATGAAATTAAATCATCCAACTCGATATTCGCTGGTAATCTTGATGCAATCTTCATAGCAATAAATCTTACTAGAGGTGCATATTCAACTACGATTTCATCCTTCACTTGAGGATCTACCGTGCAGCGATAATCTTTCAAATTTCTTAATTTAGTAGTTAGTGATGACATTGAGCTTCTCCTTAGCTTATATTATTGAACTTCTTGTTCCCATACTCTCGAATCTAGGATGGCCACAGGCGCAGTCGGCGCACTATAGGTCCTGCTCAATTCATCGGAGTACTTTCTAACTACCTTTAGGAATTTTTTGTGGAAGGCATTTTCTGCCGGCTCTAAGAAGAATGTATCAAAGTCATTCTGGTTAACGTCTATTCTTTGGATGCCGCCAAGGATCTGAGTTCTAACATTTAAGAAATTCTCAATTGTTTCACTCATTACTTTGACAACTTTTTCATACTGACTATTTGTTCTATACATATTCACTAATAATTGATTTTCTTTTACTCCAAATTTAGAGTTAAGAACTTTTACTAATGAATATGAATCTGTAATTGATGATTTATCTGGAGTGACAACAAGTATTCTTTGATCGCAGTAAGCATTTAAAGTAAGAG
>CAXGOD010000446.1:0-2617 GCA_964011245.1 uncultured Bacteriovoracaceae bacterium
AATTATGCCGGCATTAAGTGCAAGTGTATTTCTAACAGCATTTTTTATAACAATAATCGGAAATCTTCTTTGGCACAAAAGTGAAAGACAAATTGTTAAGGCAGAACTTGAAGAGCACAAAAATGATGGAAACAATCCACTTGCTATGCTTTCAAAAACTGTTCCTGCAATTGAAGCTTTGTTTGCAAAAGCTCAAAATACTCAGGGCATGGATCTTTGTGAAGAAGTTGATAAAGTTTTAGATACACATGTTCATCCATTCACAGAAAAAAGAAAAACTTTCATGGATATTTTAGGTCAAGCCAAAGGAGCAGAAATACTTTTAGATGTGGCCTATGGTGAAAGAATGTTAAATAGAGTTTGGTCTGCTGCAAGTGATGGTCATCATCAAGAAGCACTAAATTCAATTACTGAATCATTAGAAAATTATAAAAAAGCAGCTGGAAAGCTAGCATAAAAAAAGGGGCTCAGCTTGAGCCCCTTTTTTATTAGCCAATGTTGATCTTTCTATGAGTATCAATATTTTGATCCTTTTTACCAATCTCAATAGTTAATAAACCATTTGTAAAATCAGCTTTTACTTTTTCTGAATCTGCATCCTTAGCTAGAGGAACAACTCTATGAAAACTTCCATATGTTCTTTCAATATGGTGGTAATCTTCTTTCTTTTCTTCGTTAAAAGTCTTCTTCTCGCCTTTGAGTAATAAGTTACCATCCTTAATGGAAATATCGATTCCACTTTTATCTACTCCAGCTAGTTCAGCTTCAACAAAATAAGCATCTTCCGTTTCTTTTACATTTAACGCAGGGTTGAATGTATCCAATGACTTCAACTCTTCTGTTGGCCAACTTGTATTGAAGAACTCATCGAAAGCACTCCATAAGTCACCATTTCTCATTGGTTGATTGTTTAGTCTTGTTCTTCTTACTGGTACAGCGTTAGTTCTTCTTAAAAATGTCATAAAAACCTCCATGATTTGGGTATCTATCCCTTTCACTTTATATATGGGGGGGATTTTGTATTTGTAAAGGGTCTTGCATTACACTGATATTAATCAGTTTTTTACAAATCCAAACTTATTAAGTTTAATATTAAAAACTTCTATAATAACATTATAAGGTACTAATTAAGGAGGGGTTATGTCTCGCGTTGTCATAGCAAATAGTTTAGATAAGAATGCTTTATTGGCCATGGAAATTGGTCTAAATTGGGCAGAAAAATTAAATGATGAACCTTTCGTTCTTCATGGTGATAAGTTAGCAGATTATGAAACTCTTGATAGTGTCTTTGCTCATTTGAATTTAGAGGTTCATCAAAATTATGTAAAAAGTATTTTGGATGCAAACAATCAAGCAATTTCTCGTCAGCTAGATAAACTTGGAATGAAAGATAAAGAAATAAAATTTGAGTCACGCTCTGGAAACCCTAAAGAAGTTTTAATAGCGGAATCTCAAAAAGATGATGTTGATCTTGTTGTTTTAGGACATGACTCAGATAAAGGTCTTGCAGAACTTTTCCTTGGTGGCGTAACTGAAAGTATTGTACATAAGTCCAAGCAAAGTATTTTAGTTGCAAAAAACAAAAAAGCAAAAGAGCCAAAGAAAATTTTAGTTGCTTACGATTTTTCTTATCACTGTGACCAAGCAATTGAATGGGCAAAAAGACTTTCTAAGGTATATGGAGCTCAAATTCACTTAGTTAATGTAATTCCTTGTTACTATCAGGGTTATCATGTAGCTCACACAATCCATAATGGATTCAACGAAGCTCTTGAAGAAATGATTGATGAAAGTGTTGTTAAAATTAATGAGAAGATGAAAGGAAAACTTTCTGAGCTTAAAGATGGGGGATTTGATATTGTTCATGAAGCTGTTTTGGATAAAGAAGGAAGCATCTCATCTAAGCTTTTGGAGTATATCAATGGAAATGATATTGATCTATTGGCCATGGGATCACATGGAAGAGGTAAGATTGCTGAACTTTTCCTAGGAAGTGTCGCAAACAAAATGATCAAAAAATCACCAATTTCAATCTTAATTGCGAAATAAAACTTACCTAAGTGCTTGTCTTTACGGGTACTTAGGTTTGCTCAATTATTTAATTCTAAAGTTACAATAAGTTATAAATTACTTGTAAATTAAATCCGATAAAGACTCTAAGTGATTAGTTTACTTACTATTTCTTTTTACTCTTTTGATATCTGGACAAAGCCTTGCGCAGACATTTTCTTTAAAAGACAAAGTTTACTTTGCTAAGTTTAATGGAAGTGAAGAATATATATTTTAAATATAAATACCATATATAAGTAATAAATACATAAGTGTGGCTGGAGGTAAAATATGGAAAGTGAAACCATTTTAGTTGTTGATGACAACCAAGACATCTGTGAAGTCTTATATGACTGGCTTGCTGAGGAATGTGATTTTAAAGTTATCTTAGCAAACTCTGGAAATGAAGCTCTTGATGTCTTAAAGTAACAGACCATCGACCATGTCGTAACAGATGTTAAGATGCCAAACAGTTCTGGTTATGATCTGTTACTAGGAATTAATAAGCTTGGGATTCAACTAAAAACAATTATGGTTATGACTGGATGTAGCCATATAAAAGAAGAGC
>CAXGOD010000447.1:0-2609 GCA_964011245.1 uncultured Bacteriovoracaceae bacterium
CAGTTCCACCACTAGTTCCACCGCCACCTCCACCAGGAGGAGGAGAATCGATTTTCTTAAGTCTCTTTAATTCTTTTGGCAATTCAAGATTTGGAAAGATTGTCATATAATGTCCATACCACTCTTCAACAATCCATCTATTCAAGAGACTAGGGTCGTTAATGACAGGAACATTTAACTTATTTGATTTCACTGCTGTTTTTGGAACAAAAGTTTTTAGATGTTTCGAGACGGCTTTATAAGCTGGATGTTTCTCGTCAAAGTACGTTTTCCTTTGATTTGCAGGTACAAAATCTAAGTATAGATCTCCTTCTACTCGAGCATTTTCAGTAGTTACTTTAAAGATTTTTTGATCATGTCTTTGGACAAGTTGCCCTTTTCTGTAAGTATTGAATCCACCAGAATCACCACTCTGTCCACCTTCTTTATTTACCCAAATAGATCCTTTAACAATCTCATTATGAGTAATTGTTTTTTCTCCTATTTTGGTATTAAATTCAATGGGGAATTCAAATGAGATTTCAGTATTTGGCAGCTGTCCATGTTGATCGTAACCTTTCTGAGGTTCCTTAATTAAATCGCCGTTAAAGTAAATTTTTACTGACTTCCCAAACTTGTTATCAACTATAAAAGACTTCCAAGACATTCCAAGTTCCTGCATGAGAAGGTATTTATTAGTTTCCCATGTCTCTACATCAAGACCCTCTCTAATGTCTGTTATATAGATCATTGTTCCTGAGTCAGATTTTCCTAATTTAAGATATTTTTTTATAGTTTCTTGATTAGTGATACTTTTTGGATTTAATTTTTCTTCAATGTCTGCTTGCCATGAATTTTCATCTTTCATTTTTCCAATAGGCATAACAGAATGAACTATTTTTCCATTAAGAGGTTTTGAAATAACTTCAAAATGCCTTCCTAATGCTGAGGTTGATGCCTTTAATCCAAAACCATATGTTCCCATTAAATCATCACCTTGGGGTTTTTTTCCCTTTTGGGCCATACCAAAGCCCATAGCATTAAGCATGTCTTGTTTCACCATTCCGTCAGCATTATCAGAAATAACAATATAGTCATCAGTAAAAAAGATTTTAATTTCTAATTGACCTCTAGCTTTTTTAGTTGTTCCCTTTTCAATCCAAGAATCAATAGAGTTTGCGATCATCTCGTTAAATGCTTTTATTTCAGTCATGTCTTCAGATCCTAAATCATCAAAAAATCCTGGCCCAATCTCTGGTTTATATAAGGTCATTTTCTACATCTCCTTCTTTATTTTCCACTACGTTATTTTGTGTAATTGTGTGTGGTCTAGGATCTCCCCATTTATTTGAAGTTTGTTCACTTGAAGTTAATTGTAAAATTAGATTATAGAAAGGAATCAACATGAACCATCCACGTTTTCCTACATCATGAGCTCTTCTAATTGAAACTGTAATATTTGCTATTGTTGCCCAAAAATATCCAATATTAGCTGTTAAGTCACCAAAACCTTCAGAAATTATATAACCAATAAACATAGCTATCAGATAAAGTGGTAAAAATAAAAGTGGAGCTCCAAAAATTTCTTTACGTGAGGCTCGACCATTTATAGTGAAAATATCCTCTAAATATACTTTTTTAAAAGCTTCTATGAGTGTCATTTTTAAAATATCCTTTTTTTAATCTTACATTATTTACTAGTGACAAGTTTTAAAATCATTAGATAAATATATAATTCAGAGTTATCATTTTTACTGTGAAGAATCTATTTGTTTGTTATTCAAGGGAAGACTATGAGTTTATAGCAAGTTTCGAACTTGAATTTATGGCCACAGTAAAAGCTGCGTCTGGCATAGAGGTTAAATTAAAAATTGATAAATCTTCACAGGTAATTCGCCTCGGAGATCGTTATAAAGATAGCATTGAAAAAGCCATTAAAAACAGTGACGGGGCTATAATTTTTGTTTCTAAAAACTCTTCTTCAAGTAATTTTATAAACGATGTTGAAATTCCTAAAATATTAAAAGCTAAAAATGATAACCCTGATTATCTAATTTTGCCGATTTTTATTGATAATGTAGAGAATTTCAATACAGATATTCAAAATTATCAAGCTGAAAATACAAAGAATACTATTTTACGAGAAATGTCAGGAGATTTAAAATCTCTTACATATAAAAATTTTAGTAATGCAATTAAAGAGTATTTCCAAGAAAGTGATCTTTTTTCTGAAGAAAAGAAAAAAGATATTACTAATCAAATCAATAAAGATATCCTTCATGTAAAAAAAAGAAGAGAGAAAATGAAATCAAGAAATATTATCGGATTCGGCGCAGTTTTAGCACTGGCTCTTGCTTATTCACTATATTCACCGCCATTAAATCTAGTAGAAGAAAACACTACAGAAGAAATCGCTACTCCCATAAATTCGTGTGATGCTCTTGAAGAATTTTATAGTGATCTTGGGTTAATTTATGACGATTATTATGTTGAAATATATAACGAGACAATTGTTATTTATAATAATTACTTAAATGAGTACGATCAAGATTATTATTTCGCTCTTAGTGCTGAGGAGCAGAAAGTATTACATAGAGAGCTTGGGCTATATGAGTTCCAAACAAACTTAA
>CAXGOD010000448.1:0-2601 GCA_964011245.1 uncultured Bacteriovoracaceae bacterium
GAAACATCTCCTGAAATTCTGGCCATTTTAAATTGATTGAATAGATCAGCATCCCACTTCTGTCGAAACGGTTTCGTATTACCTGTGGCATCTTTTTCTTTATAAAAAGCATCTAGTTTAGAAACTAACTTAAATTCACCATCATTTTTGTTATACTTTGGCGATTTGATTTCTTTTTGTATATTTTCAATTCTCTTTTCTAAGTCATGCTTGTCTTGCATAAGTTTCTTTTCACGTGCGTAGTAAAGATGAGCTTCTTGAGAAACTTTTGAAAGAAATACCTGTTGGTCTTTGATAAATCTAAGGTCTGCTTTATCAACATCTTTTTTTGTTTCTTCGTATTGTTCCTTCAGACCGACTTCACCATTTCCACCATGAATTTTATCTTTAATCTGAGCAAGCTCTTTATCAATCTTTATAATTTCAGAGCGATACTTTATAGATTTCTCATTATGCTCGTTGAATTCATGTTTAAGTGTTTCTGCTAAATATTTCTTTTCGTCTTCTCTTGCAGATCCTATTGCATATGGATTTGGACCGTAGTTACCTTCAGTATTATTAGGTCTTTTGTACTCCGGATGTTTAACTTTTACTTTTTCTCCAAAAGCCTCAGCTGTTTTAAACCAGTCTGGTATATCGTCCTTGCCGATATCGCAGTTCTTTTTTAATTTTTTGTATAAGTATTGTTGAGTAAACTGTCCTCTTTTAGCCGCAAGATCAGGTGTATAGTCATTAAACATATTTCTAGAAGAATTAATCTCAAAGTCAGGCGTTAACCCTTCATTTGCTATTGAACATAGTCTATCAGCTGTTTTATCTATTTGAGACATGTCATTTTTAACACCCTCCATGCTTGTATTACAATGGCTATCACTGCCAGCTTTGCTTTTATTTCTTGAAGCTCCTACTAGTTTACGAGCCTCTTTTTCACTTAAGTCATCACTAACCATATATGAACAGTCATTTGTGAAGTTATCTTGCATTTGAGTATCTTTACAGAGTTCACATGTCTCAGGAGTAAAAGGTTCTTCTTTTGGAAAGTCAGGAGAATCTACTATACAGTTTTGCCCACCCTTAGTTCCAACTACAATACTCATCGGAAATGACTCTTGTTTTGCTATACTTCCTTTAAATGCATTATTGGGGTCAGATTGCTGCATAAGTTTATCAATACTTGGAACTCGGCTTCTGATTTTCTTCATCATATGACCACTGAATTCTTCTTTAGTCATTTTAGAAACTTCTTCAGGTGAAAAACCAAGGGGCAAATCAACTTTATCTTTTTTTACACCGCTGCCACGGATGATTTTATTTTTACTTTTAAGCTTAGCCTGAATGAACTGACCTAGTTTAAATTTCTTTAATAGTTCTTTTGCTACAGCTTTCTTGTATGCCTTTGCTTTCTTTTTACACTGCTTACGAAGCTTTTTCTTTTTCCTTTTTTCTTGTTTTGCACTAAGTTTTTCACCGCCGAATAGCATCTTTTGATTACAAAAATTTATTGGCTCATCAGCATCACTAAGAGAGTTTTCGAGCTCTCCTCCTTCTTCTTCTGGCTGGGCATCACAGGAGGCAATATGGCCAGCATCATAATCGACTTCTGCACAACTTGAAACACCATTTTCTCCAACGGGATTACATTCCTCGGCAGTAAAAACAGCATTTGATAAAGTAAAAGCAACTAATAAAACGTAAAACTTCACAATTCCCCCTAACTCAGAATTAGACTGAGTGCATTACTATGTTATTATCGGATGACACAGAAAAAACTAAAAGAAAAAGAAGAGCTTAGATGTAATTTCAGTAAGATAAGCTTTTATATAAATAAATATTATTCCTCGTATTATTGGCAACTTAGCTTCAAGTTTCTCTTTACAATAAAAATCTGAAAAGCTAATATCTTGAGACTTTTACTATAATATTATTAACAATTAAATACGTGAAAACAGGTGGTATTGATGGAATCTTATGTAATCTATCTTGTTCCGGCCCTTGGTGTGTTTGCTCTAATTGTAATGGCAATCAAATCAGCATGGGTTACGAAGCAAGATGCAGGTGACGAAAACATGGTTGAACTAGCAACGTATATTGCAGATGGTGCAATGGCGTTCTTAAAAGCAGAGTGGAAAATCTTAGGATATTTTTCTGTTGTAGCTGCAATCCTTTTAGGATGGTCAGGTACATTAGTAGAAACTTCTTCTCCAGTAATTGCAGTTTCTTTTCTAATTGGAGCGATATTCTCAGCAGTAGCTGGATATTTCGGAATGAAGATTGCAACTAAAGCAAATGTTAGAACAACTCAAGCAGCTAGAACAAGTCTTCAACATGCATTGAAAGTAGCTTTCTCTGGTGGAGCTGTTATGGGGCTTGGTGTTTCTGGTCTTGCCGTTTTAGGTTTAGGTTCTTTATTTATCGTTTTTTATAATATGTACGTTCTTTCTGTTGGTGGATCAGTTAACGGTCTTGAAATGGAAAAAGCAATTGAAGTTCTTGCTGGTTTCTCTTTAGGTGCTGAATCAATCGCTCTTTTTGCAAGAGTTGGTGGTGGTATTTATACAAAAGCTGCTGATGTTGGTGCAGATCTTGTTGGTAAAGTTGAAG
>CAXGOD010000449.1:0-2593 GCA_964011245.1 uncultured Bacteriovoracaceae bacterium
AGTTAATCTTTCTCTTGGATTTGTTGGCATATAACCAGATACAACACTTTCCAGGAGCTCAGATTTCTCCGGGTTAACTAAATCAACATATTTGGTTTTTACTAATTCATCTAGTTTTTCGATGTCCCCAAATCCGCCTTTAGAGCTTCCATTTCCATGACAGCGAATACACTTAACTGCTAGTATTTTTCTGGCCTTATCTTTAACGCTTAAATCTTCTTGTTCATAAGTTTGCTGAAACTGTTTGATATCCTCTATGAGTGGATCGATCCAGCTTAAAATCTTAATTTCATCACTTTTAAAGACCCTTTTAGACCTATAGATGATTGTGTATGAGCGCAAAGGCATAGTTCGCTCAATAACGGAGTCTCTAAACGCATTTAAAAAGGAAATCTGAAGGTCGCTATTTATTTCTTCTTGAGCCTTTTTGTCAGCTGGTTTATAACCATCACTCGTTCTAAGGGGGAATATTTTCGATAAATCCAGGGCCTCTAAACCATCTTTTTGATGTTTAAAGACAGGATTTATACGAGGAAACACCCTACCGTATAATGGCAATCGTTTATTCTCATCATGACAGTCTGAGCACTTACTTTTAACAATTGATGAGATTTCATTATAGGATGTCTGAGCCTCAGTAACAATTTTTGTCCAGGCCTTTGATTTATTTTCAAGAAATAATTGTCTTTGTCTTTTTAATTCTTCTAATCTCGCCTGTTCTCTTGCCTCTTGTTTGCGTGCTAAATCTTCTGAAGTTTCAATAACTACTGGGCCATTATTCATACCGCAACTAATAAAAAGAAAGATTAATAAATATCTCATGCTTTTATCTAACACAAGTTCGTTAAAAATGTGTGAGTTTTAACGAACTGTATAGCTTTTGCATGAGTTTGAAGGATTTGGACTTTATACAATTGGATTAAAGTTAGCGTTCATCATCGCATGTGCTTGATCTGCAACATGTAATTCTGTATTGGCCATGTAGTCACTGGCCTTCAATATTTTACCAGTTGCATTTACTTCAACACTTTTAAACTGTAGTAAATTCCACATATGCGTAAGTATCTTTTGATGCCTATACCAAAGAACTTGCGACTTATTATTTGAAGTTATTGGGTTACCTGAAACCTTTTGGTAGTTCATGGTTACAGTAAGAATATCCATCTCTCTGCTAAAGGCAGGTGTGAAAAATGGCTTTTTAAACTTAAGTAGTTCAGAGCCATCATGTGTACGACCTTCTGGAAAAAAGATTAAGTTAACACCTTTTGTGCATTCTGCTGTAACACTCTCAATTTCTTGTGGAAGGTTTTCTCTTGTTCTTCTATCTATGAATATACATCCTGAAAGCTCAGCTAGTTGTCCAAATAACGGCATAGCCTGAACCTCAACAGTACTCATAAAGCTTCCCTTGGTAACACTCCAAAGAAGCATCATATCTAAATATGCATTTAAGTGATTAGAAACAACAACTGTCCCCTCTTTTACATTAAATTCACCTGATTGAGTTACTTTGAATCCAAATATTTTTAATACAAGCTTACTTATACCTCTTAATATTGGTCCGATTATATGATTTTTCGTCCATGCAGGTTTTGCTTTTAGTACTGGATAAAATGGAATCGTTATAATGAAATAACTTATAACTAATGAAACGATACCAAGAGCTCTGGCTATTCTTACTAAAGGATGTACTAACTCTGGGTTACTGCTTCCTGTAAGGTCTAAGTTTAAATCAATATTATTCATTCTATCAGTTTTCATAATCATGCCTCTTAACTAATCAATTATTTAATTTATTTTCTCGCAATATAATTATAAAGTTTTACCTTTTTAGATACTACATCGTGACATAAGTCAGCTGGATGCTTTTCAGAAGCATTATAATCTGACGCTTTTACGATTTCACCGTGTAAAGTAACATCAATTGATCTGAAAGATAACAAGTTCCAAACTTGAGCAAAAATTGCGTTTTGCTTCCACCAAAGAACTTTATGCCTATTAGTTGCATCAACTTCAGTGTCACCATTTAATGTTTCATAGTTAATTGCTACTGTTTGTATGTCCATATTTCTTTCTGTTGCTGGTGCAAAAAATGGTCTTCTAAATCTATGAAGTTCATCACCATTTGTTGACTTTGCTTCTGGAAAAAATGACATATTGATGCCACCTTTAAGACTTTCTTTTACGGAATCTACTTCTTTTCTTAGGTTTTCTCTATTTCTTCTTTCAATAAATAAAGCACCAGATAATTCTACTAATTGACCAATAAAAGGTATTTGCTGAACTTCAACAGTCGATACAAAGGTAGACTTAACAACTGAAGTTAAAAGCATTATGTCCATAAATGAAAGATGGTTCGCAACAACAACAGTTCCTTCTTGAACATTGAAATCACCTTTTTTAGTTATCTTGAATCCCATAATCTTAAGTAAGCATTTACAGCAAACTGTTATTGCTGGGATAAGTATGTTCTTTCTTGTAAAAGATGGCATGGCCTTTAAAAATGGATAAAATGGTATCATTAGTAATACATACGTAAATATTAGAAGAGCTAAGCTATTGGAGCTGGTTTAGATATCTCATGTATGTGTGA
>CAXGOD010000450.1:0-2589 GCA_964011245.1 uncultured Bacteriovoracaceae bacterium
CTTATAGCTCTGACATCTTAGGGTTTGTTGATGAAATTTGGAATGGCAATACACCTGAGGAATTTAAATCTTGGGCAAATGACTTAACAGTTAAACCTGAAAGCAAAGAACCTTCTTCAACAATTAAAAAAGAAAAAGCCCAAGCAGGATTTTCTAGAGCAGCAATAAAAGCAGTTCAAAATAATAAACCAGTTTATTCTGTTTCAAGTGATCTTCAAGGTTCTACTGGAATGGCCGCATTTCAAAAAGAATGCCCAAGTAATTTTATAGATGTTGGGATTGCTGAATCAAATATGGTTTCAACAGCAGCTGGTATGAGTAAAGCCGGTTTCATTCCTGTAGTAGATACTTTTGCAGCTTTTGGTGTAACAAAAGGGAATCTTCCACATATCATGGCCTCTTTATCTTCATGTCCAATGATTGCAGTCTATTCGCATACAGGTTTTCAAGATGCTGCAGATGGAGCAAGCCACCAATCAACAACGTATATAAGTGCTGTTAGCGCAATTCCTTATGCTAAAGCGATAGTTGTTTCAACATCAGCTGAAGCAGAAGCATTAATGAGTTCAGCAATTGATAAAATTGAAGCTGACAGAATTGAAGGAAGAGACGGAGAGAGTTACTTTTTCTTTGTTGGCCGTGAAAACTTTCCTGCCGAGCTTAAAGATGGAATGAAGTATGAGTTAGGAAAGGCCCAAGTTATCCGCGAGGGGAAAGATGGTGTTCTTGTTGGCTGTGGTCCTTCATTATTTAAAGCTTTAGAAGCTGCTGATCTTTTAGCTCAAAATGGGGTTGAAGTGACTGTTATAAATAATTCTTCAGTTAATACTCCTGATGTTGAAACAATTGGAGCTGCATTAAAGAATGCTTCAAATAAACTTATCACTGTTGAAGATCATCAAGTTATTGGCGGTATGGGGAGTATGTTAATCCATGCTTTAAAAGATAACGGTTTTGAATTTAAGTCAAAGTCATTGGGTATTAAAGGACATTTTGGTCAATCAGCTTATACGGCCAATCAACTTTATGCTAAAAATGGAATTGATGAAGTCGCTATAGTTGGTGCTTACAACAGTTTATAGTTTAGCGTTTTACGTTTCATTAAATATAAAAAGAATATGGCCACAGCGGCAAGTAGATGTTTTAGGGTATGCCCGGACACTATATACCTTGTGGCCATAAATATTTGTAGATCAAATTTTTCGGTGACTTTTGCAAGTCCATAAAACAAAAAGGCACCAACAAGATAAATACCTTTAACTGACTCACTATTATACATAATACCAATAAGCAAAATTGCTAGCAGTGGAGCTGCTTGAATCCAAAAATAGAGACGAAGATCACCAAATATTTGCCAATGAATCACAGAATAAATACCAAGAATAGTTAAGACTGTTAGGATTTTCTTTTCGTGTTTTAAATTAAAAGTCTCACTCATAATGGCGGTAAAGATTCCCATAAAGCCTAAAGTCATAGGAAGTCTATCCCAAACTAGTGTAGCGTTATTAGGGTTTAAGTGATAATAGGCTGAGCCCGGGCCAATTAAAAAAACACCAACATAAAATAAAAGCCAAGAAACTTTATAGCGTGGATAATTAACTGCAGATTTAATTCCAAGTGCACCAATTAATATAAAACCAAGATTACTAAAAACATCAAAGAAATTTCTCGTTTGTACAAAGTATCTTTTATCAGCAAAATTATGATAGGCCTGGTTCTGGGCAATAGGATCATTTAGGAATAAGACAATAAGGGGCGTCATTAATGCAAAGCATAGTATAATGAGTTTATAGTTCTTCATAAACTTATTATTCCATAACATTAGTTTTTTGCAATAAAGGAAGTTGTGTCCTTAACAGTTGTTAAGTTTGCGATACCTAGTTGAGCTTTGTTCTTGTAGAGAATAAAAATACCCATAACAACTAAGAAGATAGCAAACATTTTTTTGAGCTTTTGTTGCGAAATAAACTTCACAAAATAACTACCAGCTAAGATACCAATAATTGTAAAGATACAAAACTGGCCTAGGAATGCCCAATCAACTCTAATAGTTCCCATATAACCAGCAAAGCCAGCAAATGATTTCAGTGCAATTATAATTAACGAAGTTCCAATGGCCTCTTTCATTGGAATATGTGCTAGTAAAACTAAAGCAGGGACGATCATAAATCCACCACCAACTCCAACGATACCAGTTAAGATTCCAACAAAAATACCTTCAGCTATAATAAGAGTATAGTTAAGGGGTTTATCAGCTTGATCTTCACCTTCCATTTGTTTTTTATCTTTAAACATAAAATAGGAAGCAATTAACATGACTACAGCAAAGATAATTAGCTGGGTGGCACCACTTAGATAGACAGATAATTTAGCACCTAAGAATGTTCCGGCCATGGCCACAGGTCCAAAGATCATAGCGACTTTGAGATTTATATTACCTGCTTTAAAATGACTTATTGAGCCTATAAGACTTGTTAAGCCAACAATTGCAAGACTTAGGGCAATTGACTCTTTAGCACCCATTTCTAAGGCGTAAACAAGCACAGGTACAGTTAGGATCGATCCACCTCCGCCCATTAGACCTAAACT
>CAXGOD010000451.1:0-2588 GCA_964011245.1 uncultured Bacteriovoracaceae bacterium
ATAGAGTTCCAAAGCCTTTATCGTAATCCGTAGAAAACAAAGGTGAATAGCTAAAAGACGTTATAAATGACTCTATACTTATGAGAGGATCAAACAGTAGTTCTTTAATAGTTTGTTGTCTTTCTTCTGAGTTTGAAAAAATTGCATAACTATTTAAATCAAACCCACCTTGCTGATTTACTGCAAATGGCCTAGAAGAAATCTTTACTTCTTCAACAGGTGATACTTCAACTGTTACTACATGATTATAACTGTCCATAAGTGTAATGTTATATGCCATATTTATAGGTATTTTTTTGAACATCTCTATTGCTTCATTTGTTGTTTTACAAAGATCTAAAACATATCTAGCAACTAATGAAACACCAAAACCAACACCTATAGTATCACTTCCTCCATATGAAAGAGAAAGGCTCAATCCATATTGATTAATTCCATCTAAAGCTCCCCAAAGACAATCAGATACTGATATAACTTCAGTGTTAAGCCATTTGTTTTTTTGAATTCTTCCCTCAAATAGATCTGGAGAATAGTCATAATTTCTAACAAGAACTGGAGAATATCTTGTCCAAGCTGCTTGTGAACAACCTCTTTTATATGAGCTTGGACAATACATACTAAGCATTCTAGCTTCATTCTCATCAGCTCCTGACAATTGAACTAAATGCTCCCAAATCGGTAAAAAATCTGGCATATATTTTGATAAAGCTAATTTACATTCATCTAAACTAGGTCTTTTGATACTACCCTCTTCTAAAAACCAAGAAAGATAACCCGTCTTTACATTATTATAGTAATTAAGCCATTTTTCGGCTGGATAGTCTTCATTTATGCAAGCAATTCTATTTGTAAAAGATTTCATTCTTCAGAACCCTTAATACTTGATGGACTTGTGTACATATTTGTAAGTTTACGTTCCTCGTCTGTTAGCTCTCTAAGCTCAAAGATATCATTTGATAATTTAATAATATTCTCAGCAAAGGTATTTAACTTCATCCCCCTATCTTCTGTAATTTTTTGATTAAGGAATAGAATCATTTTATCTGCTCCAGAATAAGTATACTCGTCATTATTTATTATTCTTAACAAATAGAAGTGGTTAGGATTATCCCCCTTATCCACTGGATTAGAACTTTCCTTCACTAGCTTTATACTATTATTTACAATCTCATAAACTCCAGAAGCTGGTGCGCTTTTAACTTTTTTAAGTCCCGTATGAGTGGCCTTTAATATAACTTGAGAGGTTATTCCTTGAGCACCTTCTTTTAATGAGTATTCATTATAATCTGACGGGCTCAAATCTATACTCGTATCAGAATATTCTAAAAGATGAAATAGAAATAACGGAATAGATGTCTGACAAAAAGGAGAAGTATTTGTCATTGCAGAAATACCAGTTATTCGAGGATTAATTTCTCCAAGAAAGATCTCATTAGTATCTAGATCAATCAAATAATCAACCTCAAAATATCCTTTATAACCCCTTTTATATAAGGCATCTCCAAGCCTTTGAGTTTTATGATGTACTTCTTCTCTTACTTTATCATCATATTGACTTTGATATAACTCATTACCACACCATCCGCCTTTATAAGGAGTTAGCTCTTCAAATCCAATAAGTTCTCCGAGTAATGGACCAACAAATGTTCCAGATTTTGTTGCACAAGCTTCAATGGCACCACCAACACAGTTGATTTGTTTCATTGCTTTAACTTTTTTCTCATCTTCTATTTGATCAGAGTATTTATTGTAGTCTTCTTCAGATGATATAAAGAATGTCGTTTTACCAGAGTCTCCAAAAGGTGTTTGAACTACTAATTTTTCTCCAAGGCCATGCTTATTAGCTAAATTCATAAGTGTTGAATAACTATTAACATGCTCTAAAAAGTTTGGCACTGATAACACATCTGCTTCATTTCCGATTTCGGTTGTAGATATTTTGTTATCGATGCTTTTTACAAGTTCATTACTTGGAAGAATTAATTTTTGCTTTAATTCCTTAGTCATACTTTCTAAAACTTTATTAAAGAAAAGATATATTACAGAACCCTTATCATTCCCATTAATTAACGATTGAGTTTCTGAGTGTCCTAATAAAAATTCGTTTATCTCTTCCATATTATTAAACTGACGTGAATATTCATTTTTTGGTAAGAGTGTACTGGGAGATTTATCATCAAAACAATTAATAAAATTTATATTTGTCCAATTTTTAACCCATTGGTGCATATCAATCAAATTAAAATTAGTTGGACTAATAAAGTAATATGGTTTTTTATTCTCTTGAAAATGTTTTTTAATTTTTTCTATATCATTCTTAATCATTTTTTATCCTTTAATATTTTCAACCCTAATTCTTTGTCAAAACCATGTATTTCATCATTGATGATACTTGATATATAAAGAAGCATTTCATAGTCAATGATTTGGCCTGGAACTAAAAGTGGGAACCCTGGTGGATATGGAGTTACAAACATCGCAGATGTCCATGTCTCACCTATTTTAGCTTTTTCTATATTTTCATTATCAACTAGAAGGTATTTAACTTCTTTATATGAGTCGTAATAAGCATCTCTAAGGGAAGCAAT
>CAXGOD010000452.1:0-2574 GCA_964011245.1 uncultured Bacteriovoracaceae bacterium
TCTATGCAAGAAATGCAAGGTGGTATCGTTGGTTATAACGTTACAACAGAAGAAAAATCTGAAAAGAAATATTTCGTAAAAAAGTTAGCTGGAAAAAACTATATTTCAGAAGATCAAATCAACTGGCAAAAAGCTCCTAGAATTTCAAATCTAAGTGGTCTTGTTAATGTTAATGAGTCTATGAAGGTGTATAGAGGTTTCAAGCCATCTGGCCTATCTAACGCTAATGCTGGAGAGTTAATTACTGATATGCCTGGTAAGGTTGTAAAGGTTCTTACAACTGAAGGTGCAGTAGTTAATCAAGGGGATACTTTATTAATCTTAGAGGCCATGAAAATGGAAAATGAGATTAAAGCTGGTGTTGATGGTGTTGTTAAAGCAGTTCACGTTAAAGAAGGTGAGGCAATTGAATCTGGTCACCTTATGATCGAAGTTGGTGATTAAGAGTGCGATCTCTGGCGTTAGCCACTACAAATAAAAAGAAGAAAAGCCCTGTATAAGGGCTTTTTTAATATATCATCCCTCTAAGCTCTTTGAATTACATAAAATTCCCACTTTTATTACTGTTGGGCGGCGTGTTATAATTTGATGGATGAGTAAGGTATTAGATATAGAGACATTTAAAGATTTAAGAGGCTTCTTTTATGAAGAGTTATCTTGTTTAAATAAAAAATCGTTGGTCCCTGTTACTGATGAAGTTGTCGTTTATTCTTCTGATGTTCTAGAGAGTTATTTACTTAGACCAGACCTCTATAAAGATGCATTGGGTCTTAATTTGTTGCAGGCAGAACTCCTCAGGGAAGATCAACAGAAGCAAGTATATAAGGATGTAGCTGACACGGCATTAATACTAGTTGGATATTTTTCTCAGTCAATTAACTCAAAGATAATTAGTCATGACTACTATGTGAAGATTGGACAAATGGCCTATAAAAGAATGGACTCGGTTTATCCTGACTATCTTGATGTCCCTGGCTTTTACAGAATCCTGTCACAATCCTTTGAAGGGCTTACCACTTTAATGAGAATTTTTTCACAAAAGAATATTCAAGATCCTTTTAAGCATCTACTTATTGAAGACGTTTCAGACTCGGAGATGCTTATGAGAGGTATTGCTCAGAATACCTCTAAAAAAGCGTCTTAATCTAAAGGTCCAACTTTTATAATATTCCATTTTGCTTTAAAAAATTTACTTAAAAAGCCATTGAAATCCGAATGCTTAAAATTTCTAATTTTATCGAAGCTTTTGTGTTGATAATCAATACCTAACTCATGCAGGATTGGAATTGAATAAAAATTTGCATAGTCATCATTTGTTTGAATATTTAATTGGTTTTGACCATCTAGCATCACTTTAATTCTATCAAATTCTTTTTTAGATAAACCTTCTTTTTGGAGACGATTAAGAATATCTTGAATGGCCTCAATGGCATCATCGACTTTATCCTTTCCAGCTCCAATATAAATTCCCCAGTAGCCAGCTTCTAAAGCTGTATGGTGCAGTGGTTGAACTGCGTAGCATAGACCTTTTTTGTCACGAACATCCACGAATAATTCAGAAGATTGTCCAGATAAGTAGGTGGTAATCATTTTTAAGTATAAATCTTCAGAGCTTTTAACTGCATAGGCAGGTCGTCCAATAAAAATATGAGTTTGTTCTCTATCGAAATCAATTTCAATATGTTGTCCAGTTAATGGCTTTAGTTTATTCTTTTTTGGTACTTTTGGCGTTCGTGGACTTATATCTTTAGTCATCTCTTTGATATATTCAACAATATAATCAAATTCTAAATCTCCACAATAGGTGAAAACTAATTCACTATTCTTTAATCTTTCTTGGTGTTTTTCAGCAATAAGTTTCTTACTTAATTTCTTGATAGATTGTTCTGTTCCTATTGCGTTCATAGAGTATGGATGCTGATTAAAAACAGTTTCATTTAGTTTCTTTATACATTGTTTAACGGGATCTTCTTCATAGTTTAGAAGAACTCTTCTCATCATTTCTTTTTCGATTTTAAGGTAGCTGTTAGGAAACTTTGGATTTGTTAGTGTTCCAAAAAAGTGTCCCATTAGATCTCTAAAATTTTCTGATAATCCATGAAGAGTTAATCCATACGCGTTCTTACCAGAGAAGCCACTTAGATATGCAGATTTGTTTTCAAGGTCATTTTTTAGAGTTTCAAAGTTCGTTTTTCCATAACCATAAGTTAGAAGTTTTGATAAAAATGAATAGATTCCATTATTATCCTTTTTCTCATGAGCTAGACCGCCCTTTAAGTAAGCATGAAAAACAAAAGTTGGAGTCATCTTATTTTGTCTATGTATTAGCTTTATACCTTTTTTTATCTCGATGACTTTAACTTCTTCATCATATTTTGAAGTTAATATTTTATTTTTATCCTTAGAGGAAGAAACAGACTTTGCAATCTTATTTATTTCCAGTTGGAACTTTTCGATATCCTTGTTTATTGTACCTTGTTTTAATTCTTGAGGAAGTTGAACTGTAGTATGAATTGAGCGACTTAAAATGTTAACAAGAGCATTGTTAATGTGTTGGATACTCGTTTGCTTAAT
>CAXGOD010000453.1:0-2561 GCA_964011245.1 uncultured Bacteriovoracaceae bacterium
GGGATGTAACGATTGATATTTCTTCCCATTTAGAAGCAAAGACAAAGAAAAAAGTAGTTACTGTAAGAAGGACTCGTGAAGAAGCAGATAAAGTTGTTGAAGATAGAAAGGTAGCAAGTAAAGAAAAGAGAGACAATGCTCCTAAGAGATTGGGTGGAGGTAAAAAGGCCAAAGCCTTTAATTTTGTTGATGATAGTGAAGAAGCAGAAACTGAATAGGAGACACGCAAGTTATGAGTACAGCGAATATAGCATCAGATGATAATAAGTTTCCTCGCCAAATAAAGTATATTGTTTGGAATGAGGCTTGTGAAAGATACAGTTACTATGGGATGAGATCAATACTTGTTATCTTCCTTGTTCAATATCTACTATTAACCAAAACACAAGCAACAGCTGACTACCACCTTTTTGCAGGTGCCTGTTATTTATTTCCTGTGCTTGGTGCTTATATTTCAGATAGATTCCTAGGTAAGTATAAAACCATTATGATCCTATCTGTAGTTTATTGTTTAGGGCATTTATTTTTAGCAATATTTGAACATGATAAAACTGGTTTCTATTGGGGCTTAGGTCTAATTGCTTTAGGTTCTGGTGGTATAAAGCCATGCGTTTCTGCTCACGTTGGAGATCAGTTTAAGCCGACTCAAAAAGCAGCTCTAAGAAAAGTTTTTGATCTTTTCTACTTTATGATTAATTTTGGATCAGTATTCTCAACAATCATAACTCCGTGGACTCTACAAGCTTATGGTCCAGCTATTGCTTTTGGTATTCCAGGTATCTTAATGGCGGTTGCAACTTTTATCTTTTGGTTAGGAAGAGATAAGTATGTTCATATTCCACCAACTGGAAAGGTAGCACATGGAACTGGAAGGGTAATACTTTCAGCTATAACAAACTTTTCTAAACGCGGTGATAGAGGTCTGCTAGGTGGAGCTTACGAAAATCATCCAGCTGAAAATGTAGATGACGTAAAAGCAGCACTTGCTGTAAGTAAAATCTTTGTAGCTATTGCAGTCTTTTGGGCTTTGTTTGATCAGCATGGATCAAGTTGGGTACTACAAGCAAAAGAGATGAACCTTGAGTTTGGATACTTTGGAATTGATAAATTACTTCCTTCTCAAATTCCTGCTCTAAATCCAATTATGGTTATGATATTAATTCCAACTTTTACTTTTGGTGTTTATCCTGCTGTTGAAAGAGTATTTGGCTATGAAATGACTCCACTTAGAAAAATGGGTTGGGGGATGTTTATGGCCGCTATAAGTTTTGTCTTTGTAGCTGCTTACCAATATACGCTTGATGGTGGAAATCAAATCTCAGTTGTTTGGCAAGTAATCCCATTTTTAATTATCACTATGGCCGAAGTTATGGTTTCAATAACAGGTCTTGAGTTTGCTTATACTCAAGCACCTAGAAGTATGAAGTCTACAATTATGAGTATGTGGTTATTAACTGTTTTTTTTGGAAACATGATTACAGCTTATATTGCATTAATGGCAGAAAGTTTAAATCTTGAAGGTGGTAACTTCTTTGTATTCTTTGCAGTTCTAATGGCGGTATTTGCAGTTATCTTTGGTCTAATTGCTAAAGGCTATGTGATGCAAGACTATATGGAGCCAGGTGATGTTACCGTTGACCCGGCACTTGTAGAAGATTAATCAGTGAAATTTATTTAATTAATATATGGCCCAAATCCTGTTTTTTGGGCCTTTTTATGTCTAAAATACCCAATATCTTGGCATTTTCCACTAATTTTCAAATCTATAAACTTCTCGAATATCTTATCAGAATTTGTAAAAATAAATGATTTCATTGGGTTAAGCTCACTTTTAGCTGAATCAACCTAAAAAAAAGACTCAAAGTGTTAAAATATTAAAAAGTCTTAATATTATTTTATTTAAGTCCGATAAAAAGACGAGGATTAATGAATTAGGGATAGGGAAATGAATAAACTAAAAACATTATCTATTGTATTTTTAATAATGCTCTTTGGTGCTTCTTGTACCGAGGAGATCTCAGATGAGCTTAAAAATACAGACCAATCTGCAGTAGAAAATACTGCAACTAAAGCGGTTGGGAAAAAAATGAAGTTAACTCATACGATGGATGAAAATCTTTCTTACCATATGCATAGTGTGAAAGGGAGAAGCTACCCATGTGAGCTTGAAGCTTCAGGTCTTAACTTTAGTTCATCAACATATGAAAAATCAGACTCCAAAGATGTTGCAGATTGTATCTTAGAAGTTGAAGAGCTAGATCTTTTCTTTGAAGGGGTTAAGTTTCAGTTAGAGGTAGATGAGTATTTATGTGAATACGTTCATTATAAGCCATTTAAGTTTTTAAGTTACCCTGTAGGTGAAACAACTCAAAAGGAATATGAAGTTAAATGTGATTCTACATGTTCTGCTGCATCTAATACTGATGCCGTGGCGTTTTGTGCGGCAGTAGAAGGTACATATTTAACCTATGATGGTAGTAACAAGATAACAAGTCTCTTAAGTACTGAATTTTCTAATAAAAGTTCAGCTTCATGTAGGTTTAATTATGAAAGTATTAATG
>CAXGOD010000454.1:0-2557 GCA_964011245.1 uncultured Bacteriovoracaceae bacterium
GGATGAAGTTGAGGCAGAGAAAGACACACTAGAAAAGCTTAGGGCGAAAGCTTCAAAAAAAAAATAGCTAAAAAGAAATCATCTAAGCAGAAAGTATCACAAACAAATCAAAGTAAATCGAATAAAATGAAACCTTCTCATGGCTCGCAAGTTCAAAAGTCATTTTTAAATCAAAATACTCTTTATATTATAGCAACAGTCTTTTTTATATTGGCTTTACTTGCTTTTTATTTTAGAAGAAGAATCGTTAAAGAGTTTATTGAAACTAGAAACTTTGTTATTCAGCCTGTTTATGCTCAAGTTGTTCCTGATGCCGTAAAAAAAAAGTTAATTATCTAGAGCCAGTTCTTTTTAAAAAATATCGTTTAGCCCCATATAGAACATTCTCAGGACTTGTTTTAAAAACAGAGCAGCTTGACCTTTCTAGTGAATGTAAAGACATCTCAGCTTTGCCAATACGCTTTGGTATCATTTTTTCAACTGATTTAAGTAAAAGTGATAAAAAGAAAATTAGTGACTGTAATGAAAAGTTAAAAGGAAAAAAATCCAAATTGATAGAGGTCTCAGGCGTAAAATATTGGCTTAGCAAGAAAGAATACTCAATATATCTAAAGACAAAGAAAAGTATCAAGCAGACAGATATTAACCATTTACTTCAAAATAGAATCTCAGTTCGTTTAAAGAAAGGAAAAGTATCTAGTCGAGAAAGAAATCGGCTATATAATCTTGCACAGAAATTAAGTTCTCATAACTCAACTTTATCTAGGCTTATGCTTATAAATATCTATTTAGAGCTTGGTTTTAATGGAAAAGTAGACTCCATTATTAATTCAATAATAAAAGAGGAATACATCAATGATTTTTTTAGATCAGAAGGAATGTATACAAAGCAGGAAGAAATCTCAAAAAAAGTTATTAAGATTTTAAAAAACATTCATGAAAAGTTTGATGATAATAAATTATTTGAAATATTAGTGTCTTATCTCTCTTATGGTGTGAGTCCAGAGTTAAGAGACTTAATTGTTAGTGAGTTTGATATTCCCAATAAGCTCTCTTATGTACAGGATAGGGTTAAGTCAGTTAACTATGCATTTATGTATCCTTTCGTATGGACACCGTGGATAGAGAAGTATAGCTCAAGTGTCGAACTTGAACTTTTTTTAAATAAGACAAATTTATATTCTTATCTTAAGGATGGAGAGTATAAATATTTGTCTGCATTAAGGTCGTCTTTTCCAAAAACACAACAAAAGAGAAAGGTTATTCTAAATGCTTATAACAATATCTTAAAAACAAAGAGTCCGTATCTTATGGATGTTAAGTTTAGAATCCATAAGAATGAAGACTTTATCAAGTATTTGATTAAAGAGAAGGTATCAACGAAACCTATCTTTATTGAAATGCGAAAGTTCTATCGCTCTGAAATAAATAAAAACTCACATTTGTCTTACGCCCTTTATAATCTCTTTATGATTGGTGATCTACGAGAAGAATATTTTATAAAAGCCATGGCCCTAAGAAATAATGGATTATAAACAGCCGGATTTTTACCATTTTTCAGAGGATAGTTTAAAGTTGGTAAAAGCAACTCTTTATCTTCCACAGATGTCTCCCATAAACTTACTTGATATTGGAGCTGGCTGCGGTGTTCTTGCAATTGAATGTGCCAATCAACATAAATCAATTACAAAAATAGTAATGTTAGAGCCACAAAGTGAGTTCCTAGAGTTTATTGATTACAATCTTGTTCACCAACTCAAAAGAGATGTTTTATCTGAAAGATTAAATACTAGCTTTGCAGGTTTTATCACCAATCAAAAATATGATTTGATTATTTGTAATCCTCCTTATTTTGAAAAGGGAGCTGGGAGAAAATCTCCATCATTACAAAAACAAACTTGTAGAACATTTGAACTGGATGGACCTGAAGTCTATATGAAAAAAATAATAAGTCTATTATCTCCAAATGGCAGAGGTTTTATTCTTATTCCACATAATGTTAATCAATGGGATAGGGTCTTAGCTAAATTTAGTTCAAGACTTAAAGAGCTAGAGCGTTTAAATGGAGTTTCAATTTTTCTAATCAGCTAAATAGACTTGAATCAGAAGATCTTTGATTTCTTCATCTTCAATATCAGAGAACATCTGCTCAGCGTGCATTTTCTTTTTTCTATAGTTGGGATCAAAGCGGTGTGACTGTTTTTGAGGTTTTTCTACTCCGGCTTGTGAGTTCTTTTTATTTTGGAATTGATTAAATTCCTCTGAAGAGAAGTTGCCTGTTGAAAAACGCACTTTTTTAATTTTTCCGTTAAAAGCCGGAAATAAGTCTTCTATCTTTTTAATAATCATTTGGTCCATAAAGCTTAGTTCTTGTGAGAAAACAGCATGCTTAGTCAGGATGAAAAGGTTATGATTTTTTATTTTTAGAGGGATTGTATTTTGAGATAACATGGTCCCAACGATTTGTTCCCAGTTCTTAACAAGGTGTATAAAGTCAAAAGTATGAGCATTACGGGTAAAACGGCCTAGTTTGGCCCTGCCCTTGCGTCTTCTTTGG
>CAXGOD010000455.1:0-2555 GCA_964011245.1 uncultured Bacteriovoracaceae bacterium
CTCATAAGATTAAACCTGGTTTAGTATTTGAATATGCTCCAGCACCTGAAGGTGTAAAAGTAGAAATCGCAAGCAAGTACGGACACTTTATTGGTGGTGACTTTGTTACTCCTTTAAGTGGAAAATATATGGATACAGAAAATCCTGCTACAGGTGAAAAAATCTGTAAGATCGCTGTTGGAAATGCAGCTGACGTTGATGCTGCCGTTAAGTCTGCAAGAAAGGCCTTCGGTGTATGGTCAGAACTTAGTGGTGAAGAAAGAGGAAAATTCCTTTTTAGAATCGCTAGAATCATTCAAGAAAGATCTAGAGAATTAGCAATTATTGAAACAATGGATGGTGGAAAACCAATTAAAGAATCTCGTGATGTAGATATTCCTTTAGTTGCTCAACACTTTTTCTATAATGCTGGTTGGGCGGATAAGCTTGATTATGTTGTTCCTGGAAAAGAAGTTAAACCTTTAGGTGTTTGTGGACAAATCATTCCATGGAATTTCCCACTTCTTATGGCCGCTTGGAAAATAGCTCCAGCTCTAGCAACAGGAAATACTGTTGTTCTTAAGCCAGCTGAGCAAACTTCTTTAACTGCTTTAAGACTTGCTGAGATATGCAAAGAAGCAGGACTTCCTGATGGTGTCGTAAATGTTGTTACAGGTGCTGGTGAAACAGGGGCAGCTTTAGTTGATCATAAAGATGTTAATAAGATTGCTTTTACAGGATCAACTGATATTGGAAAACATATTGCAAAAGTTGCAGGTAGAACAAATAAGAAATTAACAATGGAGCTTGGTGGTAAATCAGCAAATATTGTTTTTGCAGATGCAGCTATTGATCAAGCAGTTGAAGGTGTCGTCAATGGAATTTATTTTAACCAAGGGCATGTTTGTTGTGCTGGATCTAGAGTTCTTGTTGAAGAGTCGATTAAAGATCTTTTCTTAAAGAAACTTCAAAGAAGAATGAAGCAAATTAGAATTGGTAATCCACTTGATAAAAATACTGATCTTGGAGCTATTAACTCTCGTGAACAACTAGATAAAATTAAAGATCTAGTCAAAAAAGGTAAAAAAGAGGGCGGAGAATTCTGGCAACCAGAATGTTCAGTTCCGAAAAAAGGAAACTTCCATGCTCCTTGTTATTTTGTAGATCAATCAGCATCTTCAACAATTTCAAGAGTAGAAGTATTTGGACCAGTTCTTTCAATTTCAACTTTTAGAACTCCAGAAGAAGCTATTACAAAAGCAAATGATAGTAATTACGGACTTGCAGCAGGAATCTGGTCAGAGAAAGGATCTAAAATTCATAAAGTTGCTGGCGGTTTAAGAGCAGGTGTTATTTGGGCCAATACTTATAATAAGTTTGATGCTACAAGCCCTTTTGGTGGTTACAAAGAAAGTGGATACGGTAGAGAAGGTGGAAAACACGGACTGCTACCATACCTGGAGGTTAAGTAATGGAAATTTTAAAAACTGTAAAAATGTATAGTGGTGGAGCTTTTATTAGGTCTGAATCTGGAAGAACAATTCCATTTTTAGCTAAGGGCACAGATATCGAATACGCAAGAGTATGTCAGGCAAGTCGCAAAGACTTTAGAAACTCAGTTGTCGCTGCTAAAGGTGCAATCAAATCTTGGTCAGGAAAAACGGCATATAACAGATCGCAAATTCTTTATAGAATGGCAGAGATGATGCAGGGTAAGTACGACGAGTTTGAAGATCTTCTTGAAGATACAATAGGAATGAAAGAGGATGATGCTGAGGCACAAGTTGAAGCAGCAATTGATACATTTGTTTACTACGCTGGTTGGTGTGATAAGTATCAACAAGCAATGGGTTCAGTTAATCCTGTAGCAGCTCCGTATCATAACTTTACAACTCCAGAGCATATGGGGGTTGTTACATTAATTGATTCAGATAAATTTTCTTTATCAAAGTTAGTAGATAATATCTGTTCAATCATCGTTGGTGGAAACACTGTTGTTGCTCTTGTAAGTTCTGAGTGTCCTCCGATTGTATCTATCTTAGGTGAAGTTTTCGCGACAAGTGATCTTCCTGCTGGAGTTGTAAATCTACTTTCATCTGATCTTAATGAGATCAAAGATAATGTTGCTACTCATATGGAAGTAAATGCAATTAGTTTTCAAAATGAAAATGAGAATATGTACTTTGATATGCGCTCAGCTTCGATTGATAATATGAAAAGGATTATTCCATATAAGAAAAAGGCCAAAAGCTTAGATCTTATTTTGGATTTCGTTGAGCAAAAGACTGTTTGGCATCCAATCGGATACTAGAGAATATTCAATGATTAAAAATGGTTAAGTGAATCGGAATATATCTCTGATTTACTTAACCAACTAACTCCTTCTAAGTATTTCAATAGTGAACTTGGTGGAAACTTTTCTGTTAGAAATATGAAGATTGAAGGCAGAAGCTATTTTTTTACTTTATCTAGACCTTCATTAACAATATCCGGTAGATCAGCGTAGTAATCACCTTTTCTGAATGTAAGTGGGTAGCTGACTTCATCATTGTCTTTTAGTTCTTGAAAGTAAGTTT
>CAXGOD010000456.1:0-2551 GCA_964011245.1 uncultured Bacteriovoracaceae bacterium
CAAAGGAGCTTGGTATTAACGTTAAATACGTTATTACTGATAATAGAAATGCTGGAGTGATCGAGAGATGCAAAAAGCTTAATACGCCCTATCGTGTTGTTAGCTTTATGCGTATTCCAGGAAATACCTATGCTGAAGATAAATCAATTCATGAGCAAAGAATTATAAATCTTTTAGACGAAGAAGATGTTGGATGGATTTTTCTTGCTGGATATATGAGGATCTTAAGTCAAAGCTTTTTAGATCATTTTTATAATCCTATTACCAATCAAAACAATGTTATTAATATACACCCTTCACTTTTACCAAAATTTCCAGGTAAAAAAGGATATTTCGATGCATATAGCGCCAATGTACAAGAGTCTGGCATTACTGTCCATTATGTTGATAGTGGCATCGATACTGGAGCAATCATAGCCCAGGAAAAGTTTAAAAGATTTGAAGAAGATACCCTAGAAGACTTTAGCTCCCGCGGATTAGCACTAGAGCATAAGTTATACCCTGAAATTTTAGAAAAGGTCCTACTATGAGTTTTACTCAAAGAATTGAAATTCATCCAACAACGTACACTCTTAAAACTAAAACCATCAAAGACGCTAAGAAATATTTAGACCTTGAAATGCAAGGTTTATATGAAGTTAAAACTTATTGGTTTAATTCCAATGAGTCTTTAGACAAGATAACAGCTGCAGTCTCTAACGAAGAAGTTTTACATGATTCAGTAATTGAAAAACAAGTGACCTCTGATCAAAAGATTGATTTAGACTTTGACAGTATTTTAGAAATTAAGTTCAAACCTGGTGTAACTGACAATGCAGCTCATTCGACTATGGATGCTATTCGTTTAGTTAGTAATGAAAACCCAGATCTACAAATTTTCACAGGCCGTCTCTATTTTATTAAAGGAGATCTTTCACAAGATCAAATTGCAGCTTTAGGTCATGAGCTTCTTGGAAACTCTTTACTAAATACCTTTGAAGTTTATACTAAAGATACATTTTCGGCTTCTCGCTTTACTCATGCTCACCTTCCTATAGTAAAAATGGAAGCTAAAAAGGTAGAGAGTTATAATATCCATAAAAATGAAAATGAGCGATTCCTAGATTCAGTTCAAAATTGCTGGGCACTAAACCAAGAAGAGCTTAAACAAATTGAAGATCATTATCTAAACAAGCAAGTTCAAGAAAAAAGGCTCAAAGCAGGCTTAAGTAAGCTTCCTACAGATGTTGAGATGGAAGTCATCGCTCAAAGTTGGAGTGAGCATTGTAAACATAAGATTTTTGCGGCAAATATTAATTACACTGAAAAAGGTAGTGCAGAACATTCCCTTGGATCTAAAAAAGTTGAAAGCCTTTATAAATCATATATTAAAAAAGCGACTAAAGATATTGAAGAAAAAAGAGGGATAGATTGGCTAATCAGTGTTTTCAGCGATAATGCTGGGATCGTAAGATTTGATAAGAATCTTGATTTATGTATCAAAGTTGAAACTCATAATTCTCCTTCTGCACTTGATCCATATGGTGGAGCACTAACAGGTATCTTAGGAGTTAACCGTGATATCTTAGGTTGTGGAATTGGAGCAAAACCCATTGCGAATACTGATGTTTTTTGTTTTGCTCATGAGTCTTTAATTGAAAATGGCGTTAAACTTCCAAAAGGATTAAAGCATCCAAAAAGAATTCTTGAAGGAGTTCACAAAGGTGTTGAAGATGGTGGAAATAAATCTGGTATCCCAACAGTAAATGGATCTATCTTTTTTGATGATGACTATGCTGGAAAGCCTTTAGTATTTGTTGGAACCGTAGGGGCCATGCCTCAAAAGACAGAGCATTATTCAAGTTCAGCTGTTAAAGAACAAAAGCCTGGTGATAAAGTCGTTATGGTTGGTGGAAAGATTGGTGCTGATGGGATTCATGGAGCGACCTTTAGTTCACTAGAGTTAAACGAAGACTCACCTGCAACAGCTGTTCAAATTGGAGACCCCCTAACACAAAAGAAGGTTATGGACTTTATGTTAAAGGCCCGTGATCTTGGATTATATTCAAGTGTGACTGATAATGGAGCTGGTGGCCTTAGTTCATCTATTGGAGAAATGGCAGAAGTAACAAATGGTGCTCGAATTGATTTAAAACTAGCGCCTACTAAATACCCAGGATTATCACCATTTGAGCTTATGATCTCTGAGTCACAAGAACGAATGTCTTTTTCGGTTCCAGAATCAAAGATAGATAAATTTCAAGCTCTTGCAGCTGACTTTAATGTTGAGTCTACAGTACTTGGTGAGTTTACAGACTCTGGAAATCTAGAAGTATTTTATGGAGATGAGTTAGTTGCCTGTTTAGATCTTCACTTTTTACATGAGTCATTAAGACCAATGGAGCTTAAAGCCGAGTTTGATCCTAGTTTAAGTACAACTAATCCAAGTTACTGGCATGGAAAAGATCTAAGACTAGAAAACAACGTAAACCTAGAACAAAAGATTACTACTATATTACAACGACCAAATATAGCTTCAAAAGAAGATCTTGTTCGTCATTATGATCATGAA
>CAXGOD010000457.1:0-2551 GCA_964011245.1 uncultured Bacteriovoracaceae bacterium
CCAAATTAACTTCAGAGGGAGTTTCTGTATTAACATCTCATAAAGCTATTGAGTTTAAAGATGGAAACACACTGATTTGTGAAATAAGTGTTGGTATGGTGGAAGTCACTTTTGATAAAATACTAATCGCAGTTGGTAGACGTCCAAATATTCAAGGTTTTGGTCTTAAAAAACTTGGTATTACAATAAGAAATAATGGAACGATTGAGGCAAATGAATATCTACAAACAAACTATCCTAATATTTATGTTTGTGGTGATATTACGGGTCCTTATCAACTAACACATGTAGCAGCTCATCAAGCTTGGTATGCAGCTGTTAACGCTCTGTTTGGTCCATTTAAGAGATTTAAAGTTGATTATAGAGTTATTCCTTGGTGTACATATACTGACCCTGAAGTTGCTACTGTTGGAAAAAATGAATTGGCCTGTTTAGAAGAAGGTCTTGAATTTGAAATAACGAAGTATGGAATAGATGATTTAGATCGTGCTATTGCTGATAGTGCTGATTACGGTTTTGTAAAAGTTTTAACTGCTAAAGGTAGTGATAAAATTATTGGTGCAACAATTGTTGGTGCAAATGCAGGAGAGTTACTAACTGAGTTTGTTACAGCGATGAAACAAGGTATTGGTTTTAATGGAATTCTTGGCACAATCCATAGTTATCCTACTATGAGTGAAGCAAATAAGTATGCTGCTGGAGTTTGGAAAAAAGCAAACGCACCAGAAAAACTTTTAAAGTATGTGGAGAAATTTCATAAGTGGAGAAGATCATGAAATTAGTAATATTATTATTTTTTATATCATTTAAAAGTTTAGCATTTGACCATACTCATGAGCAGTTTTCAAAAGTATTAAAAAACAATACCAAAGAAGTAAAAGGACAAGTCCTAGTAAATTATAAAAAATTAAAGAAACATCCAGAAGAGTTATTGGCCTATATTGATCAATTGGAAGATATTTCAAAAGAAGAGTTTAAGGCCTTTGATAATAATCAAAAGTTAGCATTTTGGATTAATGCCTATAATGCATATACCTTACAAATTGTAGTTAAACATTACCCAATAAAGTCTATAAAAGATATTGGAAGTATATTTAGTTCAACTTGGAGTAAAAAATTCATTAATCTTATGGGAAAGGAAATGTCTCTAGATGACATTGAACATGAGACTATTAGGAAAAAGTTTAAAGAACCAAGAATTCATTTTGCAGTAAATTGTGCAAGTCTTGGGTGTCCATCTCTGATGCAAGAAGCTTTTAATCATGAACATTTAAATGCTCAATTAGATTTAGCTGCTAAATACTTCTTATCTAATCAACTAAAAAATTATTATAATAAATCAGAAAAAGCTTTCTACCTATCAAAGATTTTTAAGTGGTACGGTGCTGACTTTAATGCAAAGTATAAAGGTTATGTTAATTTTGTTCGAAAATTTATTAAGGCCCCTAGAGATACACCAGTAGAGTGGAATGATTATAATTGGGACTTAAATGAGCTAAATAACTAGTTTTTCCTACCCAAACTGAAGTCTCTTTATTAGTATCTTTCAACACATTGGGGGACATTTAATGGATGATAGACTTTATACGCCGCATGAAGGCGAAAAACAATTTACAGTACGTGCCATACTAGTTGGTTGTATGATTGGTGGGGTAGTTTCCGCTATGAACATCTACTTCGGCCTTAGAACAGGTTGGGGTTTTGGTGGATCAATAATCGCTGCCATTTTATCTTATTCTATTTTTCAAGTTTTAAAGCCTAAAACACCTTTTGGAGTTTTAGAAACAAATATCGCTCAAACTGCAGGATCTGCTGCTGGAAGTATGTCTTCTGCTGCCGGTTTAGTTTCAGCCATTCCAGCTATGAGTATGCTTGGATATAAATTGGAACTTTGGGAATTATTTCTCTGGGCATTATCTATTGCTTATTTAGGAGTATTTTTTGCTGTTCCACTTAGAAAGCAAATGGTTGTTGTTGAAAAGCTAAGGTTTCCTACAGGGACGGCAACAGCAGAAACAATTGTTGCTGTATTTGCTGAAGGTAAAGAGGCCATGAGAAAGTCCAAGGCCCTTTTAATTATGGCCATCATTGCTGGTGCCCATACATTACTTGCTTATTTTTTTCCTGCACTAGGACACCCTCCCCTTATTAAGATGATGGGACTAACAGCAGCATCAGCTTGGGGATTTTCAATTTTAATAAGTCCTATGATGTTAGGAGCTGGGATCTTAATTGGTAATCGTGTTGGTTTCTCATTACTTTTTGGTGCTATTGTTGCTTGGGGATTTTTAGGACCTATCGCAGTAGACGCTGGATGGGTAAGTGATAAGATCATGTCATATAAAGAAGGACCTAGAGGTTGGGTACTTTGGCCAGGTGTTGCCCTTATGGTAACTGATGCTCTTATGAGCTTACTTCTGAGTTATAAGTCAATTATAAATACATTTAAAAAAGTAGATACTTCTCATATTAAAGAAGATGCATCTCATAAAATACCTACAAAATATGTTTTAGGTGGTTTAACTTTGGCTAGTATCTTAACTTGTGTTTT
>CAXGOD010000458.1:0-2536 GCA_964011245.1 uncultured Bacteriovoracaceae bacterium
AATAGGTTTGCAATGTACTTAATGAGCATTAAACCAATCATAGAAAAGTTTGAAGCTCTAAGTGAGCAACAACGTGAAATGATTGCTGGATTTGCCCAAGGTGCCATTAGCATTGATCAAATTCCCGATGAGAATGTATTAAAACTTGTGAAGGAAAATGAACAAATCGCTAAGGATATAGGAGCTGGCTATATTAATGGAAAAATACTAGAAAAAACATTTGAAGCACTAGCTCAGTAAAAATTTAAAAATTCTTAATAACTAGTGGCCATGTCAAAAGAGACTATGTGAAAAACACGGTCTCTGATTTTATTGGCGTCATCCCTCTCGTTATTAAAACAGTAAGTAAAGAAATAGCAGGACTAGGAGATATTTATAATGCTGATAGCTTATTTAACAAAGAATATCTTGTTAGCAAAAAACTATCGAGAGAGAATTATCGACTTGTTACTCTGAAGGAAAGTACTTCTAATAATGAAAGCAGTTTTGTTAAGAAATTTGAGTACAATACTAACTTTCAACCAAGCTTGATCACACATGGTGATGAGTATCTGAAGTTAGATTATGATCCTATTGGGCGATTAAATAATATTACAGATCATACAAGTAATCTAAATCAGATAACTTATGATGTTGGAACTAGACTTCCTATCACTTATATCGATACGGAGACAGTTAAAAAAGTTAAATATGACTCCTTCTTATCTAAGCCCACTCAGATTGAACTTAATGGTGCCATCTCGGCAAATAGTTACTCTACTGATGGTGTTTTGTTGAAAACATCGAGAAGGCATTGTGCTAGTTGTGAGAGTACAGTTGTTTATTCGAAAAAAATAAACTTAGGAAATAGGTCCGTAGAGGTTAGACAGTTTGGCCGAAAGCACTCTTATTTTTTCGATGGACTGGGGCGTGTTGTTCAAGAATACTTACCATTTAATACGCCAGTGTTTTCTGGAGTATCGTTATTTGATTCAAACGATAGCGAATTACAACTTACATTTCCAAACTCTCAGAAGATACTTAAAACAAATATGTTTAACGGACAGAATAAAGTAGAGAGCTCTACATACTATTCTAATAAAACTTCTAAGACTTACAATAAGCATTGTGGGAAAACATTTCTGAACAATATCTTTCAAAGTGAAGTATGTTTAACAAATGATGGAAACATTGTCTCCATAAAAGAAAAAAAGGGAAAATACAAGTACAGACATGATGTATTAGGCAAGTTGGTATCAGTTATTCAAGGACAAAGAGAACTGGTTTATGAAAGAGATGAATCTTCAGGAATCCTTTCTTCATATTTTACAAACAATTCTGCCGATTTTATGTCTTATAATTTTGAGTATGACAGAAAGAACCGAGTAACTACTATAGAAGACGCAAAAAGATTTAAGTTCACTCCTTCTGGTAAAGTTGAGTCAATCGAAACAGCAAGAGGGACAGACGTTAAGGTTGAGTTTTCAAAAGGACAGATAAAATCTAAAAAAATTGTAGATGGTAGTTACAAAACAGAAAGCAGGTATGGGTATGATAATTTTGGTAATTTAAAAAGCTTTACTACCGGTAGTACTCAAGCAACTCATAACTATAATGAGTTTGATCAATTAATTGACTCTACTGTTAAAAATGGTAACACATCTATAACTTTAAAGTATGGTTATGACTACACTAGAGTACAAAGCATTCACCCATATATCACCAACCTAGGTTATGATGAATTTGGTCGTCTAATTCAAGTAAGCTATGCAAATTCTTTGAGCTTAGACTTAGATTTTAATGAAGAGAAGTTAGTTGGACTATCATTAGGTGATGAAAAGCTTAAATATTCTTATAATAAAGAGAATAAGATTAACAGTTACTCTAGAAGCTCTGAAACTAAGGTTGTTGATTACAAAACTGGTCAGTTAACCTCTGTTCCAAGTATAAAATGGAATAAATTTGATGATTGGGGCCGTGTTAAAAGCTTAACAGGGTTAAAGTTAGATTGGGACTTAACAGAACTAACTCAAGTAAACGATACGAAGTTAATTTACGAAGATCAAACACTTGCAATGGCATGCGATGAGCACTGTTTCAAGGTTCATTCCGATTCTTTACTAACCTATAAAGATACTACTGTTCAAAAGGTAGTTCTTTCTCATAAGACCCTTGGTGTAATCGTTAATGATAAGTTTTATGCCACTTTAACTGACCACCTAGGAAGTATCGTGGCAGTCTTTGATGGAAATGAAAAAGTCATCACAAGAAACTATGATCTTTGGGGAAATAAACAGTATAAAATTAAAACAGGTTATGAGGATGTAGATAAATTAATAGCATGGAGCTTTGCTGGTCTTATTGAGGTTCCACAACTTAATGGAACAGGTTTATACTGGTCTAAGTCTAGAGTTTATTCTTCGAAGCTTAAGCACTGGCTTAGTGTAGACCCAGCAGTAATGTATTCTCCAGAAAAGTTAGCAGGTTCAACTCAAGACTGGAATGGTATTCTTTATTGTAACGGTGATCCTGTTAATAATATTGATCCAAGTGGGAA
>CAXGOD010000459.1:0-2532 GCA_964011245.1 uncultured Bacteriovoracaceae bacterium
GTTGGACTATATTCAGCATTCTTCATCGGACTCATTACGGCTATCTTTGGTGGCAAAATGGAAATAATGAAGCTTTAACTGAAGCTAAGATTTATGACTTAATGGCCGCTGGAATCAACTCTATCAATGTTCTTTACATTGATAATGTTAACTTCTCTGACCAAATTAGAAATACATTACTACTGGATAAAACTAACTCATATGAGGAGTCACTAGTTAAGATCTTTGAAAGATTAAGACCAGGTGAACCACCGACATTAGAAGCTTCTGAAGTTCTATTTAACAGCATGTTCTTTGATGCTACTAGATATGACCTTTCAAAAGTTGGTCGTATGAAAATCAACTATAAGTTTGGTTTAGATATTCCTGTTGAAAATACAACACTAACTAAAGACGATATTATTAGAACTGTTCGTTACCTTGTTGATCTTAACAACGGTAAAGGTAAAGTTGATGATATTGACCATTTAGGTAACAGAAGAGTTAGAGCTGTTGGTGAACTTCTTGAAAACCAATTTAGAGTTGGTCTTGTAAGAATGGAAAGAGCTGTTCGTGAAAGAATGTCTATCCACCAAGAGATCGAAACGATGATGCCTCATGATCTTGTTAACCAAAAGCCTGTTGCGGCTGCAGTTAAAGAGTTCTTTGGGTCGTCTCAATTATCTCAATTTATGGATCAAACAAACCCACTTTCTGAAGTTACTCATAAGAGAAGACTTTCAGCACTTGGGCCAGGTGGTTTAACAAGAGAAAGAGCTGGTTTCGAGGTACGTGATGTTCACGCTACTCACTACGGAAGAATGTGTCCGGTAGAGACTCCAGAGGGACCGAATATTGGTCTAATTACTTCACTTGCTACATTTGCAAAGGTTTCTGAGTACGGGTTTATTGAAACTCCATACAGAAAAGTTGCAGAAGATGGTTTAGTAAATAATACAGTTGATTACTTCTCTTCATTTGAAGAAGAAGGAAAAATTATTGCACAAGCAGATACTGGTCATATTAAAGAAAGTGGAAAACTTGAGGGGAATTTAATTCCTGCACGTAGACAAGGTGAATTAGCGTTAGTTGATGCATCTGAAATTGAGCTAATGGATGTTGGTCCAAGTCAGATGATCTCGATTGCAACTTCTCTTATTCCATTCCTTGAGCATGATGATGCTAACCGTGCCCTAATGGGATCAAACATGATGAGACAGGCTTGTCCTGTTGTTAGAACTGATGCTCCTATGGTTGGTACAGGAATCGAGGCTATCGTAGCTAAAGATTCTGGAGCAATTATCTTTGCTGAGCATAACGGAAAAGTTATCTTTGTTGATTCTAACAGAATCGTTATTCAAAGAGATAATTTTAAAGAAGATGAGTCAGGTGTAGATATCTATCACCTAATCAAATATCAAAGAACAAACCAAAACACTTCTAATAACCAAAAAGCTCTTGTTAAAGAGGGTGATATTGTTAAAGCTGGAGATGTTATTGGTGATGGACCAGGAACTCACTTAGGTGATTTAGCTCTTGGCCAAAATGTTCTAGTAGCATTCATGCCTTGGGGTGGATATAACTACGAGGATTCAATCCTAATTTCTGAAGATCTATTAACAAGAGATGTATTTACATCTGTTCATATTGAGTCTTTTGAAGTTGAAGCTCGTGATACTAAGCTTGGTAAAGAAGAGATCACTAGAGATATTCCAAACGTAAGTGAAGAAGCTCTTAAAGATCTTGATGAAGCAGGTATTATCAGAGTTGGTGCTGTTATTAAGCCGGGAGATATTCTTGTTGGAAAAATTACACCAAAAGGTGAAACTCAACTTTCTCCGGAAGAAAAACTTTTAAAAGCTATCTTTGGTGATAAAGCGGGAGATGTTAAAGACACATCTTTAAGAGTTCCTTCAAGTGTTCGTGGTACAGTAATTAATGCTCACGTATTCACAAGAGAAGGTGTTGAGTTAGATGCAAGAAGTAAATCGATTATTGAACAAGAAACTTCTTTATTAAGAAGAGATGAGTCAATTGAGATTAAAGCAATCCAAAACTCTTCAATGATTGCAATTTCAAAAATGTTAAAAGGTACTCAGACTACTGACAGCCTAGTTTCAGAAGATGGTTCAACCGAACTATTAGCTAAAGGTTCTGATGTTACATTAGAAGCTCTTAAGAAAGTTCCTTTTGAATTAATTGGATACCTTCCATTAGCAGCTGAAGAAGAAGAAAAACTTACAGAATACTTTGCAGACATTAGAAACAGAATCAACTTAGTTCGTACAAGAGCTAATGATGAAGTTGCTAAGTTACACAAAGGTGATGAGTTACTTCCAGGTGTTATTAAGAAAGTTATCGTTTATGTTGCGATTAAGAGAAAGCTTCAAGCTGGTGATAAAATGGCCGGTCGTCACGGAAACAAAGGGGTTATCTCTAGAGTTCTTCCGAAAGAAGATATGCCATATATGGCCGACGGTGATCCAGTAGAAATCGTACTTAACCCATTAGGGGTTCCGTCACGTATGAATATTGGTCAGTTACTTGAGCTAC
>CAXGOD010000460.1:0-2521 GCA_964011245.1 uncultured Bacteriovoracaceae bacterium
CCTGCATTCATAAAGATTGCTCCACCAAAACTTGCTGGTATACCTGTAAATACTTCCCAGCCTTTAAGACCAAATTTTTGTGCATGAGAGGTTAATATATTTAAAGGAACAGACCCTGGTAAATCATATTCTTCACGTACATGGGACAAATAATCTCTATCAAATTCAAAATCTAATTTTATAAAAACCGTATTAGCCGTAGTATGGAGAACTTGATTCGCTCCCCATCCAACAATTTGATAGGTAAGATTTAATTTCTCAATCTCTAGTAGTAGTTTTTTTAGAGCTTCAACATTCTTTGCAATGGCAATTGTTCCAGTAACACTCAGTCTTATTGTTGTATACTTTTCTAGATTAATATCTCTATGCAGTACAATTCCAGATATAGTCTCAATAGAGTTCCAATTAACCATTTAGTATTTTCCTAATCGTTTTACTAATCGGACCTGCTCCTAGTGTAACAATTAGTGCATTATTATTTTTATTTTCATCAAGAATACTTTTCATATCATCAAGGGATTTAATAAAAAAAGCGTTAGAGTATTTCTCATTTATATTTTTAACTAAAATTTCAGAGTCAATATACTGAATTGGTTCTTCACTTGCTGGATAAATGGGACTAACATATACACTATCTACGTCTTCAAATGATTCTACAAATTCTTTCCAGAAGCTCTGTGTTCTTGAATACCTATGAGGTTCAAAGATTGCGATGAGTTTTTTGTTTTTATATTTTTTGCGAAGTGTACTTATAGTTGCTACTAACTCTGTAGGATGATGGGCATAATCATCGATAATAAGAAGCTCATCATCATTCTTTAACTTTTCTAGTCTTCTGCTTACACCTTCAAAGTCTGATATTACTTTTTGAATATCTTCAAACTTTGCTCCAAGCTGATGAGCGACAACAATTGAGCCAATTGCATTAAGTACATTATGATTTCCACTTAATTGGATCTCGAAGCTACAAGTTTGATCTTCAAATTTCAAATCAAATGACATACCAGCATCTGTATGTTCTAGATTACTGGCCATATAGTCTGCATTTTCAATATAGTTTTTATCACCTTCTATAGAAAAAACTTTATAAGGTCTCTTAATCTGATTAAGAATTTCTGCGGTGGTCTCATCATGAGCATTTAGCACTATTAAACCATAGAATGGAACCTTATTTAAAAACTCCACAAATGCTTTTTTTAAATTTTCTATATTTCCATAGTAATCAAGATGATCATTATCTATATTAGTCACGACTGACATTATAGGATTAAGATACAAAAATGATCCATCAGACTCATCTGCCTCAGCAACTAATAAATCACTATCTCCAATATGTGCATGTCCACCAAGGTTTTTGACAATTCCACCAATTATATATGTAGGTTTATAGTCTAGCTTCTCAAGAATTGTTGCCAAAAAGCTAGTTGTTGTTGTTTTACCGTGTGAACCGGCGACAGCAATTCCTTTTTTTAATCTCATTAGTTCAGCAAGCATCTCAGCACGTTTAATTATTGGAATACCAGTTTTTTTAGCTTCTTGTACTTCTGGGTTTGAGTTATTTACAGCAGAAGAGTAAACGACAATTTGTACATTTTTTACATTTGAAGCTTCATGTCCAATATAGATCTGAGCTCCAAGAGACCTAAGCTTATTCACCACCTCACTGTCATTTAAATCCGAGCCTGTGACATTATAACCTAGGCTTAAAAGAACTTCAGCAATGCCACTCATCCCAATGCCACCAATTCCAATAAAGTGAACATTTAAGTTTTTATTTACACCAAACATTTTTCTATCTCTTCTTTAATTATTAAAGCCGCAGACTTTTCAGACTCTTTGGGCCTACTTTTTAGTTTTTCCGTATTTTCTAACAACACTTCTAAATGAGCTTTCAAAACTTTAGCAAGTTCTATGCCTTTTAACTGTTGATCTAAAACTTCTACATGAAAGTTTACTTCTTTTTTCAAGTTTAAAGCATTATAAAACTGATGGTTGTCTGTAGCCGCTGGGTAAGGAATTAATAAACAAGGTTTGCCAACAATTTTTAACTCCGAAACACTTGAGGCTCCAGCACGCGAAATAATAATATTACTCCACTCATACGCCTCATCCATGTGATCAATATATTCAACTTGTTCATAAGTATATTTTTTATGTTTTTCCACATTTTTAGTTTTATTTCCTTTCCCAACCTGATGCTTTATGGAAATAGCTTTACTTGGCTCTAGCTTTATTAATTCTAAAACAGCTTTATTTACTTGAGTAGCACCTAGACTCCCACCAAAAATAAGAATATTTATTTTATCTTCATCAACTAGTTGCTTTGAATATTGAATTTTACTACGAACTGGATTACCACTAACAATCGTCTTTTTATTATTCTCAAGGCCCTTCGTCTCTTTGAAGTTTATAAATATTCGTTTTGCCACTTTTGACAATATTTTATTCGTTACACCCATTACAGCATTTTGTTCAATAATATATACAGGAATACCAAGTAAATATCCGGCTAATAAAGTTG
>CAXGOD010000461.1:0-2506 GCA_964011245.1 uncultured Bacteriovoracaceae bacterium
GAAGAAGTTCTACTGATTTTTCCCAAGCTTGTTTTTTATTCAGACCCATATGAAGAATAAGTGATTCTGAAATTTGCTCACCAATTCTAAAAACAGGGTTTAATGAAGTCATTGGCTCTTGAAAGATCATTGAGATATCGTTTCCACGAAGCTTTCTCATATCATCTTCAGGTAATTTAACTAGGTCTGTTCCATTATAAAGAATTTCTCCACCTGAGATCGTTCCTGGAGGGTTAGGGATAAGCCCCATTATGGCCAATGAAGTTACTGATTTCCCAGAACCTGATTCACCAACAAGACCAACTGTCTTTCCCATTGGAACATCAAATGAAACATTATTTACAGCTCTTACAATACCGTCACCAGTATTGAAGTCTACACATAAATCTTTAATACTTAATAATTCACTCATCTTATTTACCCTTCAGTTTTGGATCAAGTGCATCTCTTAGGGCATCCCCTAAGATATTAAATGCAAGAACAACAAAGAACATAGCAACAGAAGCACCAGCTAATTGCCACAATAGTCCTCTTGCTAATTCCATTTTTGAGTCATCTATCATTGTACCCCAACTTGGTTGCCCAGAAACACCCAGACCAATATAGGAAAGAATAACCTCTGACTTAATCGCAACTTGAAATTGTAATGATGTAAAGATGATAACAATATGTGAAACATTTGGAATGATATGCTTAAATAATTTACGTCCATGCCCTGCACCAATGGCTCCAGCAGCTTGAACATACTCTCTATTTTTATGTTTCATAACTTCACCACGAATCAGACGACAAAGACCAACCCAACTCGTTAAACCTAGAGCAATATATACTGTAGTAATTCCCTTTCCTAATACGAAAGCAATACTCATTAAAAGCATGATTCCTGGAATTGAAGAGAATGTTGTATAAAACCAAACAATGATTTCATCTACCCATCCACCGAAGTATCCAGCAAGAGCACCAAAAGTAACTCCAATTGGAATTGCAATAAAAGAAGAGATTAGACCAACACTCATTGCAATCTGAGTTCCGTGAATAACCTTAGTTAAAACACTTCTTCCAAAAATATCTGTTCCTAAAATATAGTCCCAATTTTCAAATGGAGGAGCATAACTTGGGCCTACTTCATGGGCCCAATCTGCTGCCAATAAACCTAATGCAGATAATAAAGCGACAAGAGAGTACATAATAACTACGATTAAACAGGTAACAGCAATCTTATCTTTTTTAAGTCTTGCCCACGCATCTAACCATAAAGAATGCCTTTTCTCTTTTTCTTCGGTTTTAACGTCTGAATTTTTATTTACTAATACTTGAGTACTCATTCGTTTTCCTATTGCAGCTTAACTCTTGGATCAACCATTGTATAAAGGATGTCCGAAAGTAATGTGAATAAAATATAAGAAATAGCTGAAAGGATTGCCATCGCTTTTAACACTGGAAAGTCCGATGCATTAAGAGCATCTAAAATCATACTTCCAAGTCCAGGAATACTAAAGAAACTCTCTAGTAGTAATGAACCAAGTATTAAAAATGGCAGGTTAACAACTGTATAAGTAATAACAGGGATTAAAGCATTTCTTAAAACATGCTTAAAAAGAATTCTTCTTTCTCCCAATCCCTTTGCTCTAGCTGTTCTTACGTAGTCCTGATAGATCTCATCTAAGATAAGAGTTCTGTAAAAACGAATATCTGGGCCAAGACTTAAAACAACCCAAATGATAACTGGTAAAGTTATATAAGGGATGAAGTCTGGGAAGCCATATTCATAACCTGAGATTTCAAAAAGACCAAATTCAAAAGCTAAAAACTTTTGGAAAAGTAAGATATATACAAGAGAAGAAATACTCATCATAGCAATACAAAAGATTCTAATGAAAAGATCAACGCCTTTACCTCTATAGTACGCAACTAAGATTGCGAATAATAAACTGGTAACAGTTGCTAAAAAGAATGCTGGAAATGCTAAAGACATTGAAGGTAGTGCACCTTGATAGATCATTTCAGAAATCTGCTGCTTAGTTGCCCAACTTCTACCAAAGTCAAAAGTAAAAGCACTCTTAACGATATCAAAGTATTGCAATAATAGAGATTTATCTAAACCTAACTGCGCCTTAAGCTCAGCCATTTGCTTTGCATCCGCATGCTTTCCTAAAAGAAGCATTGTTGGATCCCCAGCAACAACGTTAAATATAATAAAGACTAGCCCACATACCCCAAGTAACACTGGTACAAGGTAAAGGAGTCTTCTAATTATATAGTTCCAATTTCCACTCATTATTTATCCTATAATTCTTTAAGCATTTTTGCTTTTTGCTTTAAATCAACACTTAAGTATTTTGCGTTCCCATGAGAAAAAGTTGAGAACTTATAGTTTTTTAACCAAGAGTGCTTAACAACAAAACTCGTTCTATGAACACCAAAGATATAAGCCACATCTTCAGCTGATTGTTGAGCCAACTTTTTATAAAGAGCCGCTCTTTCTTCACCTGGTTGCATTTTTGTT
>CAXGOD010000462.1:0-2496 GCA_964011245.1 uncultured Bacteriovoracaceae bacterium
TAGATACAATTGGTGTCTGGGTAAGAACCTCCGGAAATAAAATCAGAGATATGATTATTAGAGATGGTATTAAAACAGGAGCGGGAAATGTTTTTGGTATTTTTGTAAATGACGCTGAAGCCTCGGTAGAGATTGAGAATACTATTGCCTATAATATTCCAGGAAACTTTGTCATGATTAAGGATGATGGAACAGACCCATCAAATACGAGAATTTTAGTTAAAAATTCAACAGCATATAATGTTTGTAGTACTTCAACTTCTGGGATATCAGGGGTTGGGTATTATGATGTGGGGAGTAACTCTTATCCCAACTCAGTTATTCAAGTAGAGAACTCCTTTATTGATTGCACGAATGGACCGGCATTTAGAACTGAAACAACGGGGAATATGGGAGTTGTACAAGGCAAGGATTCATTTATAAGTGACACCACAATACCTGGGCAAATGGGAACAATCATATCAGGTAACTTTTCAAATACTCTAAATAATGTAGGAGCTTTAGAGCCTAGTGATACAGCTGTTAAAACGAATAATATAATCTTTAATGATATAGGTTCTGATGACTTCCGATTAGCTCTTAGTACAAATAGTGAAGTAAACAATGCTCTTAGTTTTTCAAACTCCAAGTCAACATCAGAAAAAGATATTGAAAATGAGTCAAGAGATTATAAAAAAGATGTAGGAGCAGATGAATTCAGTCTTAATGCAGAGTTATCTTTTCAAGATGAGAATGATGATTCTATTAAAAAAGTTCAGTTTGGTGAAATATCTACTAATTCAACTTTAAGTTCCTACCAAGTTTATAATACTGGATCTGATTCAGTTTCTGATATTACTATTAGTTTAGTTGATAATGCAGGTGGATCTTTTACTATCACAAGTGAAGATTGTAGTGGGGGAGCATTAAGCCCTAGTTCTGCTTGTTCTTATGATTTAGACTTTAACTCTGCCATTGGAGGCGTCGGATTAAAAAGAGGGGTCATTGAAGTCAAAGCAAATGGTATTATATCGAAGGCCATAGTAGTTGAAGCTACTAAGGTTCCTTAGTCTTTTCTTGGAAACTTACTAGAAACCTTACACTTTAGTTTTTCTGCTTTCTTTTTTTCAATATTGTCCGTGCAAATGTCACTATTAATATCGTCATAAGTAAGTTCTCCACTTTCAATCTTATTAGCCATATAGATATAAAGAGGTGTTAGGTCATTTCTGATTTCGTTGTAAACATACCAAGGTTTATTAGCATTTCCATGTCCATAACCGTTTTCACACATCTCCGTGTAGAAGGCCTTTTTCTTCGAATAATTTGAAGTTAGCATTCTCCAAAGGCCAGATAATGCTCCGGTTCTATCTTCACCTACAGTACAGTGGAAAAAGATTTTTCTATCTTTAGACTCTTTAACTTCTTTTATATATTTAAGACCTTCAATAATTTGCTCACATGCCATTTTGTAAGAAGGGTAGGCGTGCCATAAAAAATCAATTTGTTTTGTTTGGATATGTCCTGCATCTTTTTCAATTAGCTCAGCGTACTCTTTATCGATTTCATTTCTTGTTTGATTTTTAAAAATAAGAATATCTGTAAAGCCAAGATCTCGAAGCTCTTCGACCTTTCCAAGTGGAGCTTGTCCTCTAAATACCTTTCCAGAGTCATCTACAGCATGTGTATTGTTGATGGTAATTCCCGAAACAGTTGAAGGAAATGGTGATTTTAAAGCAAAAGCTTGTAAAGACCACGTTAGGACTAAAAATAATAAAATAGATTTTTTCATAGGCGAAATATGCCTAAACTAAAAGATTATGAAAAGAGACTGTGTAATATCTTCTTAAAAGTGGTGTTCAATATCCGCACTTGGGTATTCCCAAATATAATATCCATCAGTTGAAGGAATTTTGACTTTAAAAAGAGCTAGAGGAACTCCACCTAGTCTTTTGATTTTATCTGACCACTTAGAAATCTCGCTGTTTAAACGAACTTGGATTGCATCTGCTTGTTGAGGCATTGCTTTATGGTATTCAAGTTGTGAATTAAGACCGTGAACAGTATTTTTTGCTTTAGATGTAATTGTTAGAAAAAGGTTAACTAGCTCATATGCTTGATCTTCATCAAACGAGTGAGACTGGTTTAAGTTATAAATAGTGTGAACTTGTGCTTCTTGTTGCATGTTTTCCATTATTCGTATTTCCCTTGTCTAAGCTTTCTTTCTACATCTTTTTCGGCCTTAGCATTACGCTTATCGTAAAGCTTTTTACCTTTGGCCAAAGCAATTTCGATCTTTACGTTGGCACCTTTGAAGTAGAGTTTCGTTGGTACCAAGGTTTGACCCTTTGTGGCAAGAGATTTCTCTATCACCTTGATTTCATGTTCATTCAGAAGTAATTTTCTTTTACGCGTTTCGTCATGGTTAGCATATGTTCCAAATTCGTAAGGTGGAATCTTTAATTGATGCACCCAAACTTCATGGCGTTCATCGATGGTACAGTAGGCCTCTCCCAT
>CAXGOD010000463.1:0-2489 GCA_964011245.1 uncultured Bacteriovoracaceae bacterium
CTTGTCTAAGAACCCAAGACCGATGTTAAAAAAAGCAATCATCTATACTCTAGGAGAAATGCAACATCCTACTTCTATTGATCTTTTAATTACTCGCTATGGTGAAACTGAAAGAGAAGATATTCAATTATGTATTATTCAAGCTATTATGAAGTATGACTCACATAAAGTAGATCTCTTTTTACTTGAATGCTTAGAGCAAATGGTACTAAACCAGGTTTCTCTTGGTGAGATCAGAAGAACTATCTTTACTTCAATTACTTCAAAGATTGACTCAATTGCAATTCCAATGTCACTAAGACTGTTGAAAAATAATAGTGAGAATCAAAGGATTATAGCAAATATTATGTTAATACTTGGAGAGCTTTCGATCATAAGAAAAGATAAAAGCTTATTTGAGTTACTATTAAAATATACTGACTATAAATATAGTAGAAGAATTAGATCAAATGCGTTTATGTACTTATATACTCATAAAGATTTCCAACAACATGCGATGAGTGGAATTTCAGAATACATTGTCTCTGGACATGAGCATGATCGCTCAGCAGCAGCTTTCCTAGCAGGAGAGCTTGGTCTTAAAGGCATGTATCACTATGTAAAACAATTAAGTTTAGAGACGGATTGTAAAAACTCAACAATAGAGATCTCTCTTTTAAAGCTAAACGATAATGATGCTTCAAAAAGTGTAGCCGCCATAATTTTCTCAGATGATGCCAATAGTTCATTAACTTGTTTAAATCAATTAAACTCAATCGAAAAAGATCAATTAAGATACAAAGTTTATAACTATATTCTAGATCACTATCAAGATAAGCTTGGTATTTTTATGAAGTTACTAAGTGATACAAAACGAAACTTTGATGAAGACAGAAGAAAGATTTATGAGGCAGCAAACTCAAGAAGTATTGCTATCCATGACAGAAACTTCTTATTCTCTTCTGAAGTTGAAGAGCTCAAAAAAGAAGAGACTAACTCTGAGATAAAAGCAGCTTAGTTCTTACCAATTAGCCATAGATACTCTATATTTCCACTTTTGTTTCCAACAATTGGAGATGTGCTTTTCTTTTCAATAATATAATTATGGTCTGCAAACCACTGTTCGACTTCTTTTGCAACTTCTTGCCTGACCCCATCTCGAATTAAGCCACTCTTCCCCATGCGCTCTTTGCCAGCTTCAAACTGGGGTTTAACTAGAGCCACAACCTTTCCAGTTGTCTTCAATAAATTTGCAATATTTTGAAAAACTTTTGTAATTGAAATAAAAGATAGATCGACAACACAAAAATCAACTTCTTCTGGGAGCTCTATTGGAAATTTAGCGTTTGTCCCTTCTAGGTTGACCACTCGCTCATCTCTTAGAACAATTGAGCTTAGTTGGTCATGACCGACATCAATTGCATAAACCCTTTTAGCTCCAGACTCCAAACTTACTTGGGTAAATCCACCTGTACTTGCTCCGATATCGGCGATTATTTTTTCATTGAAGTCTAGACCAAACTCATCAATCGCTTTTCTTAATTTATAAGCTCCACGGCTAACATAAAGTTGATCTTGATTAATTTTGATATTGTCTGTTTCTGAAACTTTCATTCCAGTTTTAGTAACTTTTTTGCCATTACAAAAAACGTCACCTTGAGTAATCAACATACTTGCCTGAGACCTGGTCTTAACAAGCCCCTTTCGCACCATTTCTTTATCGATTCTATCTGCCATTATCAACAGATCCTTGAAAGATCATTTCTACTTTTCCCTGAAAATAAAGATCATTTAAGTCCTTATCTACAATAGCTTTTAAAAGTCCACCTTTAGCATGTACAGTTACTTCTCCCGTCCAGCCAAAGTTCTTTGCACAAGTTACAGCTGTGGCCATAACTCCTGTCCCACAACAAAGAGTTTCAGCTTCTACGCCACGTTCATATACTCTTAGCTTTATAATTTGCTTTTCATTATCAACCACTTCAAAGAAATCAACATTAGTTCCAGTTGGAAAGCGCACATCCTTTCGAATCACTCTACCAAGATTTTCAACATTAACATCTTCAACACTTGATACTTGTAAAACTGTATGAGGTACACCGGTATTACAATACAGTGAGGCTTTTTGAGAAAAGTCTTTCACATTAATAGCATCTACATCATATAGCTCTGTCATTTTAATTCGAACTTCATTATCAACAATATCGCCTTCGTATTGGCCATTCATTGTGTCAAAAGCAAAGTGAATTTCTGTTTTAAGTTTTGCAAAGTGATAAGCAAAATGTACTGAGCTTCTTGCTGCATTCCCACACATTTCAGCCTCAGAGCCATCAGCATTCCAGATACGCATGGAGAAATCGTTGTCCTTATTCATTGAAGCATTGAATAAAATTATTCCATCTGCTCCAATCCCCTCTCTTCGACGGCACCAATTTCGTACCATACTTGGCGTAACAGTAAATTTATCTTCACGATTATCAAAAAGTAAAAAGTCATTCCCAGATCCAGAG